>NZ_LIRG01000160.1 GCF_001419695.1 Streptomyces prasinopilosus | reverse complement strand
CGGGCAAGGCGCCGCGCCGTGTCGGGACGGGTCAGGCGAGACGCGTCAGCTTGTCCGTGAAGCCCGGCTCCACGAGGTCCTCCTGGAGGGCGACCGGGACCTTGACGGCGCCGCTGTCGGTGCCGTCGCCCACGGTGAGCGAGCCCACCTCCGTACCGGCCTTCGCCCGGTGCGGCAGCTCCCCGCCGGTGAACGTCAGTTTCACCTTCAGCCCCGGCCAGCCGACGGCCTCGACGTCCTCGGTGAGGGCGACGGGCGTACGGCCGCCCAGCCCGTCGTCCACGTACCCGACGACGCTGCCCTTCTTCAGCACCGTCGCCGTCTCCAGCGCGTCCTGCGCCGCCCGGATCAGCCGGTCGCCCGCGGAGAGCGCACCGGCCAGGATCGTGTTGTCGGCACCGCCCGCGGGCTGGCGCACCACGGCACCGACGATGGCCCGGGTCTCGCCGTCGACGTCCTTCTTCGCGGCGAAGACGAGGTTGCCGAGCGCCGAGGTGGTGGTTCCGGTCTTGATGCCGACGACGCCGTTGGACCCCACCAGCTGGTTCCAGTTGGGGTGGTTGACGCCCTTGTAGTCGTCGTACGACATCATCGCGGCGATCTCGCGGAAGGCGGGCAGCTTCATCGCGGCCCTGCCCAGCTTCACCTGGTCCACGGCCGTGCTCACCGTGGTGTTGTTCAGGCCCGAGGGGTCCGTGTACGTGGTGTCGGCCATGCCCAGGTCCTCGGCGGTCTTGTTCATCTTCTCGACGAACGCCTCCTCGGACCCCGCGTCCCAGCGGGCCACCAGTCGCGCCACGTTGTTCGCGGACGCGATCAGCACGGCCTCCAGGGCCTCCCGCTGCGAGATCTCGTCGCCGGCGGTCACGTCGACGGTGGACTCCTGCCCGGCGTCGGACTGCTTCTCCGCGGGCTCGTCGATCTTGATCATCGGGCCTTCGGCACCGCTCTTGAGCGGGTGCTCGCGCAGGATCAGATACGTGGTCATGACCTTGGCGACACTGGCGATCGGCACGGGCTTCTGCTCGCCGGAGGAGCCGAAGGTGCCGATGCCCTGGACGTCCAGCGCGGCCTGGCCGTCGGCCGGCCACGGGATGTCGACCTTGCCGCCGTCGAAGGTGAACGTGTCCTCGGCGGTCAGCTCGAGCGTGGGTGCGGGAAGCGCACGCATGTTCTGCACGACTGCGAAGAGGATCACCAGGAGCGCGACCAGCGGCGTCCAGATCTTGACCCGCCGCACGGTCGTGCGCAGCGGGGTGTCCGGCGGCGGCGGGGTGTTGGTCAGTTCGGCCAGCAGGTCCAGCGGCGGCTTGGGCGGCAGCGGCTGCTGCCGCGTCAGCTCCGGTCCGACCTGCGGGACGGAACGGGTGCTGTCGGCCGGGGGCGCGGCGGGCTGCGTCCGGGCCGAAGGCGGCAGCCGCAGCGAGGTGGTGGCGGAGTCCACCCGCTTCGGGGGTTTGCGGGTCCCGGGTGCGTCCGGATC
Organism: Streptomyces prasinopilosus; assembly: GCF_001419695.1. Taxonomy (GTDB): domain Bacteria; phylum Actinomycetota; class Actinomycetes; order Streptomycetales; family Streptomycetaceae; genus Streptomyces; species Streptomyces prasinopilosus. The sequence goes on along the minus strand of NZ_LIRG01000160.1, from coordinate 1,289 downwards.
CTTGAGCGGCACGAACGTGCCGGCGGGCTTGGAGGCGGGCTCGGACTCTGGGTCGGGCGCGGCCTCGGAGGAGGATTCGCCCTTGGCCTCGGAAGTCTTGGTCCCGGAAGCCTTGGCCTCGGAAGTCTTGGTCCCGGAAGCCTTGGTCCCGGAAGTCTTGGCTCCGGAAGTCTTGGTCCCGGAATCGGGCCCGTCGACGTCCTCGGCCCCGGCGGCGGTCTTGCCGGTGGTCCTGTCGGCCGCCTTGCCGGTCGTGTCGGCCTCGTCCGCGTCCTTGGCCGAGCCCTTGGCCGCGTCGTCCCACTTGAGCATGGTGGTGGGCTGGTCGACGGCGGGCGCGGAGGGGCGCGGAGCCTTGAAGACGGCGGTGGGCTGGTCGGTGGGGCGCTTGGCGCCGCCCGTACCCTCGCCGGTCTCGGCGTCGGTGTCGTCTTCGGTCTCGTCGATCTCGTCGGCCTTGTCCGCGCTGGGCGCGGGAACGGCCTTCGGACTCTCGGACTTGGCCTCGGGCTCGGCCTCGGCCTCGGCCTGAGTGTCGGTGTCGGGCTTGGGCCCGGCTTCGGCCGCGGCCTCGGGCCGCGGTTCGGGGCTCGCGTCCGTGTCGTCGTCGCTGTCGTCGTCGCGGGCGCCCCCGGAGCTGCCGTCGCCGTCGTTCCCGTCCGTGGGGGAGGCTTCGCTCTCTGAGGCTGTGTCGGCGTCAGCCTCCGGCTCGGCCCCGGACTTGGCGTCCGAGCCGGCATCGACGTCGATGCCGGCGTCGGCGTCGTGCGCGCCCCCGGGCTCGTCGGTCGCGTCGGCCGCGTCGGACTTCCCGGACCTCCCGGGCTCGTCGGTCGCCCCGGCACCGCCGGCCGCTCCGCTCCCGGAGACCTCGTCGGCGTCCTCGTCCCGGCTCGCGCCGCCGCCCTCGCCGTCCTCCGGGCCGCTCCCGGTGCCCGGGGCACCGCCGGTGGCCTCCTCGGCCTCCTGGACGCCCCTGGTGCCCTCGGCGCCCTCGTCGTCCTCGTCCCGGTCCGTCTCCTCGGCGGACCGGGTCCAGGCCGCGACGGCGGCGTGCAACCCCTCGTCGCTCTCCGCGGCGGAATCGGCACGCCCGCCGGATGTTCCGTCCGTGGAGCCGGAGTCGGGGTCCACGGACCCGGAACCCGCGGTCTCGACGGAGCCCTTCGCGTCCTCCGCCTCGGCGGAGTCCTCGGCCTCCTCGTCCCCGGTCCGCGCGTCACGCGCCGAAAGCACCCGAGTGGCCGTGTCCACACCTCCCCGCCCGCCCGCGGAGGCCGCGGCCTCCG
>NZ_LIRG01000016.1 GCF_001419695.1 Streptomyces prasinopilosus | reverse complement strand
GTCGTCCAGGTCGGTGCCGGAGACCTGGAGGCGGGCCAGGTCCTTGGGCCAGCCGTCCAGCGGGACGGGCGGGAAGACGCGGACCTCCGCCGACTTGCCGGCGACCGTGATGCCGGGCAGCGCCTCCGCGCGGCGCCACTCCGCGCCGCGGGCCCTGCGCACCACCTTGCGGATGCGGGCGTCCTGCCAGTCGCGCATCACCCGGGCCCACTCGCCCTCGCCCGCCGACCGCTCGTCCGCCAGGATCGTCAGCACCGCGCGGGCCGCCGTCTCCAGTGCGTCCGTGCGGGCCGGGGGCGCCGACCGCTCGATGTGCGCCACCAGGGGCAGCACGAACTGAGGTGCCTCGTCGCGGACACCGGGCCCGGAGCGGAAGGGACTCGCGGCGGCGGACGGCCGGTCATGGGTCTGCTCGTTGTTCACCCCGCCAGTCTGCCAAGCCGGGGCGCGCCCGCGTCAGCCCGAGCAGGCCGTGCGCTGTGCCTCCTGCCACTCGCAGGCCGGGCACAGGGTGATCCCCTTGTACGACTCCGGGTACTCCGTGGGTTCCCGGCACAGCACGCACTCCGCGTACGGAGGCCCCTCGGCCCTGGGCGGCCTGGCCGCGTCGATCAGGCAGTAGCCGGTGTCGGTCCCCGGGTCGGCCCCGGTTCCGGTGTCGGTGTCGGTCATGCCGCCAGGGTAGGACCGCGTCCGGTGGAGTGCCGGGGTGCCGGGGTGCCGGAGTGCGGATCCGTCAGCCCGGCAGGGGCGCCGTCGGCGCGGTCGCGATCAGGTCGGAGACCTTCACGAGGCGGTAGCCCCGGCGGCGCAGCTCCGGGACGATCTCCCGTACCGCGCGCTCGGTCGCCGGGGCCGCGCTGCGGGTGCAGTGCAGGACGACGACGGAACCCGGACGCACCGCGTCCAGGACCTGCCGGGCCACCGCGCCGGCGTCCGTGGCGAAGGCGTCGCCCCCGACCACGTCCCACTGCACGGCGGTGACACCGGCCGGGACGAGTGCCTTCAGCGCCTCGCGGTCGTAGCAGCCGCCGGGGAAGCGGAAGTACGGCATCGGGCGCGCCACCCCCACCTCGCGGAAGGCGGTGTACGCCCGTTCCACGTCCGCGCGCATCCGGTCCCGGCCGAGGGTCGGCAGGCCGTGGCAGTCGTCCGTGAACGCGTAGTGGCTGTACGAGTGGTTGGCGACCTCGAAGAGCGGGTCCCGGCCGAGGGAACGGGCCTGGTCGGGGTACTCCTCGGCCCAGCGCCCCGTCATGAACACGGTGGACGGCACCTCCAGCGCGCGCAGGGTGGCGATCAGCCGGGGGTGGTCGAAGCGTTCGCCCGCCGCCGCGCGCGGGCCCTGGCCGGCGGTCATGTCGGCGTCGAAGGTGAGGGCGACGGTCTTCCCGGCGCCCCGGGGCGC
>NZ_LIRG01000159.1:3929-4107 GCF_001419695.1 Streptomyces prasinopilosus | reverse complement strand
CGCACCGGCTCCCGGTGCGCCCTCCTCCCCCGGCCGTTCACGCGCCGGCCTCCCGGCAGGCCCGGTAGAAGTCCGCCCAGCCGTCGCGCTCCCGGACGACGGTCTCGAGGTACTCCTGCCAGACGACGCGGTCCGCCGCCGGGTCGCGGACGACCGCGCCGCGGACGCCGGCCGCGAC
>NZ_LIRG01000159.1:0-3921 GCF_001419695.1 Streptomyces prasinopilosus | reverse complement strand
ACGGTGACGACCCGGCGGATCTCGTCGACGCCGTCGGGCGCGGCCGGCAGATCGAGGGAGCGGCCGATCTGGTCCACGCGGCGCGAGACGATGTCGACCTCCGCCTCGGGTGTCTCCGGCAGCGGCAGCACCACCGTGTTGAAACGGCGGCGCAGGGCGCTGGACAGGTCGTTGACCCCGCGGTCGCGGTCGTTGGCGGTGGCGATCAGGTTGAAGCCGCGGACCGCCTGCACCTCCTGGCCCAGTTCGGGGATCGGCAGTGTCTTCTCCGACAGGATCGTGATGAGCGTGTCCTGGACATCGGCCGGGATACGGGTCAGTTCCTCGACCCGGACCGTCGTCCCGTCCGCCATCGCCCGCATCACGGGGCTGGGCACGAGGGCGTCGCGGCTCGGCCCGTGGGCGAGCAGCCGGGCGTAGTTCCAGCCGTAGCGGATGGCCTCCTCCGGGGTGCCGGCGGTGCCCTGGACCAGCAGGGTGGAGTCGCCGCTGACCGCGGCGGCGAGGTGCTCGGACACCCAGGTCTTCGCGGTGCCGGGCACCCCGAGCAGGAGCAGCGCGCGATCGGTGGCCAGGGTGGTGACCGCGACCTCGACGATGCGGCGCGGACCCACGTACTTGGGTGTGATCACGGTGCCGTCCGCCAGCGTGCCGCCGAGCAGGTAGGTCGCGACGGCCCACGGGGACAGCTTCCACCGGGCGGGCCGCGGACGGTCGTCCTGCCCGGCCAGTGCGGTGAGTTCGGCGGCGAAGGCGTCCTCGGCATGCGCCCGCAGGACCTCGGCCTCCGCCGCGGAACCGTGCCGCTGACGCGGGTCGACGGATGTCGGTTCAACGGAGACAGTCATGGCGGAGTCCCCCTCCAGCTCAGCCGGTTCTGATCTGCCGACCACCCTGCACCACACCACTGACAATCGCCGTGACCTGGGACGACGCAATCACCGGGGCGATTGTCAGTGGCGGGTTCTACCTTCGGTGGCATGACTGTGCAGGGGGTGCGGTGGACCGCGGACCAGGTGCTGGCCTTGGCGCCCGACACCGCGTCGCGCAGGGCGGGAAGCGGACTCGGCTCGGCCGGCCCGTGGTCCGGGACCGGCAGCTCGGGGGAGGGGGCCGTGTGGGGGCTGTGCGAGGGCAGCGGCAGCACGCCGTACCGGACGGTGGTCGACCTCGCGGACGACTCCGGGCCCGCGTACCGGTGCAGTTGCCCGAGCCGCACGTTCCCGTGCAAGCACGCGCTCGGTCTGCTGCTGCTCTGGGCGGGCGACGAAGGGGCGGTGCCGCAGGGAGAGGCGCCGGAGTGGGCCGGCCGGTGGATCGGGGACAGACGCGGGCGCGCGGAGCGGGAGAAGGGCGCGGCCCCCTCCTCCGGTCCCTCGTCCGGGCCCGCCGATCCGGAGGCCGCCCGGCGCAGGGCGGAGCGGCGCGCCGGGCGGGTCACGGCGGGCGCGTCGGAGCTGGAGCGGCGGCTGGCGGACCTGCTCCGTGGCGGGCTGGCGGCGACGGAGCGGTCCGGGTACGGCCTGTGGGAGGAGACGGCGGCCCGGATGGTCGACGCCCAGGCGCAGGGGCTGGCCGCCAGGGTGCGCGAGTTGGGGGCGATCCCGGGCACGGGTCCGGGATGGCCGTCCAGGCTGCTGGAGGAGTGCGCGCTGCTCCACCTCCTCGACCAGGGCTGGCTGCGTCGCGAGCGGCTGCCGGAGGGGCTGGCCGCGACGGTCCGCTCCCGCGTCGGCCTGCCGGCCCCGGCGGACGGTCCGCCGGTGCGCGACCGCTGGCTGGTGCTCGCCCAGTACGACACGGCGGACGCGCGTCTGACGACCCGCCGGATCTGGTTGTACGGCACACGGTCGCGGCGCACCTCGCTGCTCCTCTCCTACGGCGCCGCCGGGCGCGCCCCCGAGCCGTCGCTGCCGGTGGGCCTGGTCCTGGACGCCGAGCTGTCCGCCCATCCGGGCGCGGGGCAGGTGCGGGCGGCGCTGGGCGAGCGGTTCGCGCCGCCCGCGCCCACCACCGAGCGGCCCCCGGGGACGACGACGACCCTGGCCACCTCCCGGTACGGCGACGCCCTGCGTGACGATCCCTGGCTGGATTCGGTGCCGGTGACCCTGGACCGGGTGGTACCGGTCCCGGACGGCGACTCCTGGCAGCTCGCGGACGCGGACGGGGACGCGGCCCTGCCGCTCGTCGCGGCCGCGCGTTCCCGCCCGGGCCTGTGGCGTCTCGTCGCGCTCTCGGGTGGCGCACCGGTCAAGGTCTTCGGCGAGTGCGGCCACCGGGGGTTCGCCCCGCTGGCCGCCTGGCCGGAGGGTCCCGGAGAGGTGGTGCCGCTGTGCTGAGCCTTCTCTCCGGGCCTTTCCCCGGCCGCCGGGGCGCCCCCGCACGCCCCCCGCGGAAGACCTCGCGGCCTCCCGCGGACACCCGCAGGAAAGGAATCCGATGAACAGGCCCGCCACCGCCGCGGCACCGTCCGGCCCGCACTCCGCCGCTCCCCCCGGGCCGGACCCGCACGCACCGGGCCCGGCGGACGCCCCGGCCGCACCGGGCCCGGCCGCCTCCGACCTCCCGGGGGTGTGGGAGGACCTCGTGACCACCGCCCTGCTGGGGACGGACCGCCGCACTCCGGCGGGTTCCCCGTCCGGTGCGGACGCCCCGGCGGCCCTGCTGGACGCGGCGGCCGCGGCGACCGTACGGCGGCGGGCCGGACTGCGCCCCGCCAGGGCGGCCGGGCGTCCGCGGCCGGCGCCCGAGGACCCGCGTCCCGGGCTGCCGCCCGCCGCCGCCCGCCGGCTGACGACGCTGCTCACCGACCGCTCCGGCGCCTCCGGTGGCGGCCGCCGGGGCGCGGCCCCGGACCTGCTGGAGCTGCTGCCCCAGTGGCTCGCGGCCGCGAACGCCCGCGGTTTCGCGGCGCCCCCGCCGGTGCTGCCCGCCCTGCTGGACGCCGCGCGGGGGCGTACGGATCTGCGGCCGGCGGCCCTGCGGTTCGCGGGACCGCGAGGCCTGTGGCTGGCCCGCCTCAACCCGGACTGGCGGTTCGCCCTGCGCTCGGCGCCGGGCGGGGGCACGTCGCTGCCGGGGCCCGGGGACACGGAGAGGGTGCTGCGGCTCTGGCAGGAGGGCCTCTTCGCGGAGCGGGTCGCCCTGCTCTCCTCGCTGCGTTCCCGCGAGCCCTCCGCCGCACGCGAACTGCTCGCGACGACCTGGGCGACGGAGCGGGCCGAGGACCGGCTGATGTTCCTCGACTCGCTGCGCACCCGCCTCGGCCCGGACGACGAGCCGTTCCTGGAGCGGTCGCTCGCCGACCGCAGCCGTAACGTACGGGCGACGGCCGCCGAGTTGCTGTCCGCGCTGCCCGACTCGGCCCTCGCGCGACGGATGGCGGTCCGGGCGGGGGCGTGTGTGGCCGTGGATCACACGGGGGACGCGCCCCTGCTCGCGGTCGAGGCACCGCACGAGTGCGACGCGGGCATGGAGCGGGACGGCGTGGTGCCCAAGGCCCCCGCGGGCCGGGGCGAACGGTCCTGGTGGCTGGGGCAGCTGGTGGAGGCGGCGCCTCTGGGTACGTGGTCGCGCCGGCTCGGCGGGCGCACTCCGCAGCAGATCGTGGCCCTGCCGGTCGGGGACGACTGGCGCAGCGAGCTGCACGCGGCCTGGTGCCGTGCGGCGGTGCGCCAGCGGGACGCCGCGTGGGCACGGGCGCTGCTCGGCGAGCCCTCCGCCGTGGAGGCGGGCGGTCCGGGGGCGGTGTCCCTGGCCGAGCGCGCCCAGCTCCTCGGCACGCTGGCCGCCGGCGAGCGGGCGGAGTGGGTGGCCGGTTTCATCGGGACGCACGGCCTGCCGGACGCGTTCCAGCTGCTCGGCGTGTGCGCGGTGCCGTGGGCGCCGCCGCTCGGGCGGGCCGTGGTGGACGCGCTCGAC
>NZ_LIRG01000158.1 GCF_001419695.1 Streptomyces prasinopilosus | reverse complement strand
CGGATCGCCCGGGGCGCCGGAGCGGATGCCCCCGGCGCCCCGGGCGATCCGGTCCGGCACTGGTACGAGAACGAACAGGGGTGGCCGACGGTGCCCGGTCCTCCGGTGCGTCTGTCGGTGGGAGTGCGCTTCGACGTCCTGGACGTCCCCGCCGAGGCGGGCCGCGCGGCGCTGGGGCGCCTGGAACGTCCGGGGCGCCCGGAGGGCGCCGGGCGGGCCGGGCCCGCCGCCGGGGAGTTTCCGGTGGCCCTGCGGGGCGGGCGGATGCTGCTGCTGGTGGCCGCGGGCAGCGCGGAGGAGCTGCCGGGGCTGCTCGCCTGGCTGGAGTGGGGCACCCTGGCCCTCGATCTCACCGCGATCGGCACGGGCGGTCTCATCGACGCTCCGCCGCCCCCCGGAGCCGCCGGCCGCGGTCCCGTCCGGGCGCCCTCCCCGGGGAGCGTCGGTTCACAGGGGGCCGCCGTGTGGCTGCGGCCCCCCGGACCGGGGCGCGAGGTCGAGGCCTCGCTGCCGGCGCTGTCGGCGACGGGGCCCCGTGGGGACGCCCCCGATCTCGTACGGCTGGTGAACACGGTGGCCACGCAGTGCCACCGGATCCGGCTCCTGCGCGCCCGCGGCCGGCCACCGGCCGGGGTGTGCGGGGCGGGACGGGCCGACGGTCAGCCGTTGGCCCGCTCGTAGGCCTCGCGGATGGCCGCGGGGACACGGCCGCGGTCGTTGACCTCGTGACCGTTCTCCTTGGCCCAGGCGCGGATCGCCGCGGTGTCCTGGTTGCCGCCGGAAGTCGCACGTGCCTTTCCGCGCCCGCCCGCAGCACGGCCTCCCGTACGGCGGCCGCCCTTCACGTAAGGCTCGAGAAGGCCACGGAGCTTGTCCGCATTGGCGGTGGTGAGATCGATCTCGTATGTCTTGCCGTCCAACGCGAACGTCACGGTCTCGTCCGCCTCGACGCCGTCGAGGTCGTCGACAAGAAGGACCTGAACCTTCTGTGCCACCGGATTTCCTTTCATCGATAACGTCAGGGCCTGGGTGTACCGGCGTCCGCCGTATCGCCGTCCCCTGTTATATGCACTACTGCAGTACGTCGGAAAGCAAACCGCTTTTGCCGGAAAAACACAAACCCCGGGGGCGGACCCACTGCAGCGCACCGCCGGGAAACGTGCGCGTTTCGGACATAGGGAACCGGGCAAGGCCCGTGGTGCGGAAGCGGTACGGAATATGCCTTGGGACGGCGCACCGGGACCCCCGCCGCAAGGCGTCGGGTGGGAACACCGGTGATCACAGATGCAGAAGCATCCGGCTGTTGCCCAGAGTGTTCGGTTTCACGCGTTCGAGACCGAGGAACTCCGCGACACCCTCGTCATAGGAACGCAGCAGCTCGGCGTACACCTCGGTGTCGACGGGCGTCTCACCGATCTCCACGAAGCCGTGCTTGCCGAAGAACTCGACTTCGAAGGTCAGGCAGAAAACGCGGCGAACACCGAGCCGGCGGGCGGTCTGCAGCAACTTCTCCATCAGGCGGTGCCCCACGCCGGCGCCCTTCAGCCCGGGCTTCACGGCGAGAGTGCGGACTTCCGCGAGGTCTTCCCACATCACGTGCAGCGCGCCGCAGCCGACGACCTCCCCGTTGTCGTCCCGTTCCGCGATCCAGAACTCCTGGATGGCCTCGTAAAGGGTCACCGTCGCTTTGTCGAGCAGGATGCCCTTGCGGACGTAGGCGTCGAGGAGGCGGCGGACGGCGGGGACATCGCTGGTGCGGGCCCGCCGGACGGTGATGGCTTTCGCGGTGACATCCGGGCTGTCTGCTGACATGAGCGGACGTTATCGTCCGTGCGGGCCCTCGCCCGCGGCGGGGTTCTCGGCGGAGGGTTCCGCGGGCGGGGACTGTTCGGGCGATCCCGCCTGTTCGGGGGCTTCCGCCTGTTCCGCCGGCCGGCGTTGTTCCCCGGTTTCCGGAAGGCGTGCGACGCGTATGGCATCCGTGAGGGCCTGCCGCTGTTCCTCGCTCATCATGCCGAAGAAGGCGACGAGTGCGGCGGCGGCGTTGTCGCTCTGCGACCACGCCTCGTTCATCAGTGCGGCGGCGTACGCGGCGCGGGTGGAGACCGCCTCATATCGATAGGCCCGGCCTTCCGCCTGACGGCGCACCCAGCCCTTCTGATGGAGATTGTCCAGAACGGTCATCACCGTGGTGTAGGCGATGGACCGTTCCTTCTGCAGATCTTCGAGGACTTCCCTGACGGTCACCGGGCGGTTCCACTTCCACACCCGCGTCATGACCGCGTCTTCGAGTTCTCCCAGGGGGCGAGGCACACATCAGACAATAGTGCGCAATCACCCCGGTGGCGTGGTGAGCCCGTATGAAAATCCGCAGCCGTGAGCAAAAGGGCGTACGACTCGTGAGCGAGCCGTACGCCGGGTCCGCCGCCCGCACCGCCCGCGGGCGGGCGGTGGGCGCGTCAGGTGTCGGTCTTGGCGGCGGCCTGGTGGGGGACCTCCGCGCGGGCGAGGGCCGCGTCCACGGCGGCGTCC
>NZ_LIRG01000157.1 GCF_001419695.1 Streptomyces prasinopilosus | reverse complement strand
ATCCCGGCCGGATCCGGCCGCAGCGACACGTTGGCCATGCGCTGCACCGGCACGTGCCCGGGGGAGTCCGCGAACGCGCACCCGTTGGACCGCTCGAACCCGGTCAGCCTCGCGATCCGCCGGTCCAGCTGGTAGCCGACCAGCGTGCCGTCCCTCACCAGGTCCCAGGACTGCGCCGCGACGCCCTCGTCGTCGTACCCGACGGTCGCCAGACCGTGCTCGGCGGTGCGGTCGCCGGTGACGTTCATCAGCTCGGAGCCGTACTTCAGCTTCCCCAGCCGGTCGAAGGTGGCGAACGAGGTGCCCGCGTAGGCGGCCTCGTAGCCGAGGGCCCGGTCCAGCTCGGTGGCGTGCCCGATGGACTCGTGGATCGTCAGCCACAGGTTGGACGGGTCCACGACCAGGTCGTACAGGCCCGGCTCGACGCTCGGCGCGCGCATCTTCTCGGCGAGCAGCTCCGGGATCCGCTCCAGCTCGTCGTCCCAGTCCCAGCCGGTGCCCGTCAGGTACTCCCAGCCGCGCCCGGCGGGCGGCGCGAGGGTGCGCATGGAGTCGAACTCACCGCTCGACTCGTCGACGGAGACGGCCGTGAACACCGGGTGCAGCCGCACCCGCTGCTGCGTGGTGACGGTCCCCGCGGTGTCGGCGTAGAACTTGTTCTCGTGCACGGTGAGCAGCGAGGCGTCCACGTGGTCCACCCCGCGCGCCGCCAGCAGCCGCGCGCTCCACTCGGCCAGCAGCCCGGCCTTCTCCCCGGCGGGCACGGTGAACGGGTCGATCCCGTAGGAGGAGACCCACGTCCGGTCGGCGTACACGGGCTCGTCGGCCAGCTCCACCCGCTCCTCGGACCCGGCGGCCCGGATCACCTGCGCCGACAGCCGCGCCATCGCCACGGCCTGCGAGGCGACCTTGGCGGCGGCGTCGAGGGTGAGGTCCACCCCGGAGGCGAATCCCCACGTCCCGCCGTGCACCACGCGCACCGCGTACCCGAGGTCGGTGGTGTCCGACGACCCGGCCGGCCTGGCGTCCCGCAGCCGCCAGGACGCGCTGCGCACCCGCTCCAGACGGAAGTCCGCGTGCTCCGCCCCGAGCGCCCGCGCCCGCGCGAGCGCGGCGTCGGCGAGGGCGCGCAGGGGCAGCGCCAGGAACGACTGATCGACTTCATGGGGCACGAACGGCTTCCCTTCGCTCCGGCCGGCGGCCGCGTCCCGCTGGTGCGGCTCGTACACGAGACCGAAGTCAAGCACGTTCCTCCCCGCGGCACGGGCCGGACGGGCCGGGACGGGGGCCGCGCACGCGCCCGGAACGGCGGACCGGCCCCGTCCGGGCGTGGGGCGCCGACTGTAGGGACCCGACAGTTGCTCCCGTGTGTCACTGTCGGTGCCCGATTGCTCCGGGGAGCGGACGGCCCGATAGGTTTCCTGGGAAGGCGCCTGCCGCGCGCAGGGGCTCCAGACCGCTATCGAAGGGGTGATCCGTTGAGCCGCTCGGTTCTCGTCACCGGAGGTAACCGGGGCATCGGCCTCGCCATCGCCCGCGCGTTCGCCGATGCCGGTGACAAGGTCGCGATCACGTACCGCTCGGGCGAGCCCCCCGAGGGCTTCCTCGCCGTCAAGTGCGACATCACCGACAGCGAGCAGGTGGAGCAGGCCTACAAGGAGATCGAGGAAGCACACGGTCCCGTCGAGGTGCTGGTCGCCAACGCAGGCATCAACAAGGACCAGCTGCTGATGCGCATGTCGGAGGAGGACTTCACGTCCGTCGTCGACACCAACCTCACCGGCACCTTCCGCGTCGTCAAGCGCGCCAACCGCGGCATGCTGCGGGCCAAGAAGGGCCGCGTCGTGCTCATCTCGTCGGTCGTCGGGCTCCTCGGTTCCGCCGGGCAGGCGAACTACGCCGCCTCCAAGGCCGCCCTGGTCGGCTTCGCGCGCTCCCTCGCCCGTGAGCTGGGCTCGCGCAACATCACCTTCAACGTCGTCGCCCCCGGTTTCGTCGACACCGACATGACCCGGGAGCTCACCGAGGAGCAGCAGGCGAAGATCCTCGCGCAGGTGCCGCTCGCCCGGTACGCGCAGTCGGAGGAGATCGCCGCGGCCGTGCGGTTCCTCGCCTCGGACGACGCCTCGTACATCACTGGAGCCGTCATCCCCGTTGACGGCGGACTGGGAATGGGTCACTGAACGACATGAGCGGAATTCTCGAGGGCAAGCGCGTCCTGATCACCGGTGTGCTGATGGAGTCCTCCATCGCCTTCCACACGGCCAGACTGGCCCAGGAGCAGGGCGCCGAGATCATCCTGACCGCCTTCCCGCGGCCCACCCTGACCGAGCGCATCGCCAGGAAGCTCCCCAAGCCCGCCAAGGTCATCGAGCTCGACGTGACCAACGAGGAGCACCTCGGCCGGCTGGCCGACGTCGTGGGCGAGGAGCTCGGCGGCCTCGACGGCGTCGTGCACTCCATCGGCTTCGCGCCGCAGGACGCGCTCGGCGGCAACTTCCTCAACACGCCGTTCGAGTCGGTCTCCACGGCCATGCACGTCTCGGCGTTCTCCCTGAAGTCGCTGACCATGGCCTGCCTGCCGCTGATGCAGAGCGGCGGCTCCGTCGTCGGCCTCACCTTCGACGCGCAGTACGCCTGGCCGCAGTACGACTGGATGGGCCCCGCCAAGGCCGCCCTGGAGGCGACCAGCCGCTACATGGCCCGCGACCTGGGCAAGCAGAACATCCGCTGCAACCTCATCTCGGCGGGCCCGATCGGTTCCATGGCCGCCAAGTCCATCCCGGGCTTCGGCGAGCTGGCCTCCGTGTGGGACACCCGTGCCCCGCTGGAGTGGGACCTGAAGGACCCGGAGCCGGCCGGCCGCGGCGTCGTCGCGCTGCTGAGCGACTGGTTCCCGAAGACCACGGGCGAGATCGTCCACGTGGACGGCGGGCTGCACGCCGTCGGCGCCTGAGCCCCGGCCGGGTTCCGCCCGCAGCGGCCTTCGAGGGCCCGCGTCCGCGAGGGCGCGGGCCCTCGGCCGTCCCTCACCCGATCGGCTCAGCAGGGCAGGCGGGGTCCGGCGCCGGCGGGGGACCGTGGAGTACGCGTTCGCCGCGTGATCCCCCTCCCCCCAGCACGGCCGAGGAGGTCCCCCTTGTGCGCTTGCACCGTCTGGCCTCGATGACCGCCACCGTCGCCGCCGGCGTCGGCCTCGTGCCGCTCCTGGCGGACGACGCGATGCCGTACGACGCGATGCCGCACGCGTCGGTGCACCCCGCCGACGCGGGGGCGGCCGGCGCCCGGCCGGACCCCGCGGCGGCCGGGGACCCGTTCGGAGCCGCCTGCCGGATCGGGGTCGACGGGTCCTGGGTGATCGCGTACTGCCACAACCCCTACCCGGACACCGACCACGTGCGCCTGCACATCGAATGCGTCCGGTGGTGGGACCTCGACAGCGACAGTGCGCCGGTGGCCGCCGGACCCGCGCAGACCGTGCGGCTCGCCGGACGCTGCTGGGACGAGGTCGGGACGGCGTGGATCAGCCACCGGAAGGCGGGCTGACGCGCCCGGGACGGCACACGAGCGGATAGGAGGCGGCCTCCTCGGCCGCCGTCGCCGCGTCGCCCGCGCGGACCGCGTCCAGCAGCCGGGAGTGGTCCATGTGCGTCCGGGGGGTCAGCTCCCGGCCCACGTCGTCGCGCAGCCAGTCCCGCAGGACCTCGCTCAGGTCCGCGTAGAGCGTGGTCAGCACGTCGTTGTGCGACGCGGCCACGACGGCGAGGTGGAAGGTGGCGTCCGCCGCCACGAAGGGTTCGGCCTCGCCCGCCGCCCAGGCCTCCTCGCGCCGCCGCAGCAGCGCGTCGAGCTGTTCGAGGTCCTTCGCGGTGCGCCGCCGGGCGGCCAGCCGCGCCGCGGACGCCTCCAGGGCGGAGCGCAGTTCCGCGATGTGCCCGGGGTCGGCGTCGGCGAAGCGGCGGTGCATCACACCCGCCAGCTCGCTCGTGGCGACGACGTACGTGCCCGAGCCCTGGCGAATGTCCAGCAGGCCGTTGTGCGCCAGCGCGCGGACGGCCTCACGGACCGTGTTGCGGGCGACTCCCAGCTGTTCGACCAGTTCCGGTTCGGTCGGAATGCGGGTGCCCACCGGCCACTCGCCCGAGACGATCTGGGCCCGCAGCGCGGAGATGACCTGCTCGGACAGCGCGGAACGACGGGGATGGCTCAGGGGCATGGGACACCTTCGCACGACGGGGGCGGTGGACGGCGATCCCGACAGGGACAGCCCATCATCCTATGATTTTATGATGGGCTTCATGGCTGGTGAGGAATCCCGGACGGCCGCGTCCACGGCGGCGTCCACGACCGCGTGCGCGGCGCCTCCGGCGTCCGAGGCCCCGGAGAGCCGAGAGAGGCCCGCCGGAGGCGGCCCGGAACCGGGTCACCGGGAGGCCGGCGACCGGGGAACCGGACGGTCCGGCACGCACGGGTGGACGGTGCGGCTGCTCGTCGTCGGCATCGTGATGGCGGCGCTGAACCTCCGCCCCGCCATCACCAGCCTCGGCGCGCTGCTCGAGGAGGTCCGCACCGGGCTCGGCATGAGCGGCACCGTGGCCGGGCTGCTCACCTCCCTGCCCTCCCTGTGCTTCGCCGTCTTCGGCGTCACCGCCCCGCGGCTGGCCCGCCGCTTCGGACCGGGCGCGGTGGTGTGCGCCGGCATGGCCGCCATCGGCGCCGGTCTGCTGATCCGTCCGTTCACGGGGAGCACGGCGGGCTTCGTCGCGGTCAGCGCCCTCGCGCTCATGGGCATCGCCGTCGGCAACGTGCTGATGCCGGTCATCGTCAAGCAGTGGTTCCCCGACCGGGTCGGTTCCATGACCGGCCTGTACTCCATGGCCCTCGCCCTCGGGACGGCCCTGGCCGCGGCGGTGACCGTGCCGGCGACCGAGGTGCTGGGCGGGGACTGGGAGGCGGGGCTCGTCCTGTGGGCGGCGCTCGCCGCGGCCGCCGTCCTGCCCTGGCTCCTGTTCCTGGGGGAGCGGGGCAGGGCACCGGCGGAGCGGACACCCGCACGGGAGCGGCGGCGGAGGGAGCGGCGCACATCGGGGGAGGGAACGCCGGGGAAGCGGGTGCCCGGCCGGCGCCCGGCACGGGAGCGGGTGCCCGCACCCGGACCGCGGATCACCCGCAGCCGGACCGCCTGGGCGCTGGCCGTCTTCTTCGGCCTCCAGGCGACCGCCGCCTACATCACCATGGGCTGGATGCCGCAGATCTTCCGGGACGCGGGCGTGCCCGCGAGCACGGCCGGACTGCTCCTCGCGCTCACCATGGTGATGGGCGTGCCGCTCGCCTTCGTCATCCCGCGCGTCGCCGCGCGGCTGCCCCGGCAGGGCCCGATCGTGGTCGTGCTCGGCGTGAGCGGCCTGGTCGGGTACGCCGGGCTGTACTTCGCGCCCGCCGCCGGGGCCCTGGCCTGGGCGCTGCTGCTGGGCATCGCCAACTGCGCCTTCCCGCTCGCGCTCACCATGGTCGGGATGCGGGCGAGGTCCGGCGCGGGGGTGGCCAAGCTGTCGGCCTTCGCGCAGAGCACCGGCTACCTGATCTCCCTCCCGGGCCCCCTCCTGGTGGGCTTCCTCTACCAGCACAGCGGTGGCTGGGGCCTGCCGCTGGCGCTCATGTCCGCCCTGCTGATCCCGCAGATGGCCGCGGGCGTGCTGGCGGGCCGCGCCCGCACGGTGGAGGAGGAGGCGGCCGGCCGCTGAGCCCGCGGCCGGCCGGTTCTGCGGCCCACGGGCGCCCCGGAGCGCGCCGGACCGGCGGCGGGTGCGAGACTTGCCCCATGCCAGTCCTCGACCCGAACCCCCAGAACGGCCAGAAGAAGATGCTGCTCGTCTTCGGCGCGTTCTTCGCCATCTTCATCGTCATCGGTGTGATCGCGAGCATCCTGGCGCCGTGACACCCCCGCCGTTCCGGCCCGTGGCCCGTGGTGGTGCTGGCACCCCCATCCCCTAGGGGGCCAGGCTCAGGGTGAAGTAGGTGGGTCACCGGATGGGTCGGGAGCCCGGGAGTACCTACCTTCGAGAGGTGGCCGCGGGACGCGGACACGGACCACTCGAAGAGCGGAGGCCCCCATGGCGGCGCGCACGCACACCCGGCCCCACCCGGCCCCCCGGGGAGGCGTCGACATACGGCTGCCGTGGTGGGCCCTCGCCCTGCCCGCCCTCGCCTTCGTCGCCCTGCTCACCCTGCTCCTGAACCCCGCGGACGCCCACGCGGCGACCGCGGAGCCCGGGCTCACCCGTCTCATCGAGCGGGCGCAGTGGCTCATGGCCCGCTGAGCCCCGGACGTGGCCGTCAACTACCTGCGCCCCGTGGCCTGTTTCGTGCGAAGCTGGGTCACATGAGCGTCGCAGAACCCCGCAGGATTGTCCTTTTCCGGCATGCGAAGGCCGACTGGCCGCCGGTGGCCGACCACGAGCGCCCGCTCGCCGAGCGCGGCAGGAAGGACGCCGCGGTCGCCGGACGCAAGCTCGCCGACTCCGCCATAGCCTTCGACCTGGCCCTGTGCTCCACCGCGACCCGGACCCGGGAGACGTGGAAACTCGCGGTGCACGAGTTCCCGCAGCGCCCGAAGACGGTGTACGAGGAGCGGATCTACGAGGCCTCGCCCGGTGAGCTGATCGCCCTGCTGAACGAGACCCCGGACGACGCGCAGAACGTACTCCTGGTCGGCCACAACCCCGGGCTCCAGGCAGCCGCCGAGATCCTCACCGGATCGGCCGAGGGGGACGCGCGCGAGCGCATGAAGCGCCGCGGATATCCGGCGGCCGCGTTCGCCGTGCTGTCTTTCACCGGCTCCTGGAAGTCCCTGGAGCCGGGCGTCGCCACCCTGCTCGACTACTGGGCCCCCAGCGAGTGACCCGCACGGCATGACGCAGGGGCCGGGCACCGGCGGCACGGACCCGGTGCCGGGCCCTACGCTCCCGGCAGGACGACCGGCGGCCGGGAGCTGAACGGCCGCGGACCGGACGGCCGCGGACCGGACGGCCGCGGACCGGAGGCCTCGGGTGCGGTGCGGCCGGTGGGCCCGCGACCCCTCCGCGCGACTCAGTTCAGGTCGAGGATGTCCGCCGCCTCGACCTCTTCCCGCGTGATGCCCAGCAGGTACAGGACCGTGTCCAGGAAGGGGAAGTTCACGGCCGTGTGGGCGGCCTGACGTACCACCGGTTTGGCGTTGAAGGCGACTCCGAGACCCGCCGCGTTGAGCATGTCCAGGTCGTTCGCGCCGTCGCCGATCGCCACGGTCTGCGACAACGGGACCCCCGCCTCGGCGGCGAACCGGCGCAGCAGCCGTGCCTTGCCCGCCCGGTCCACGATCTCGCCCGTGACCCTGCCGGTCAGCTTCCCGTCGACGATCTCCAGCGTGTTGGCGTGGGCGAAGTCCAGCGCGAGCCGTTCCTTCAGGTCGTCCGTGACCTGGGTGAACCCCCCGGAGACCACACCCACCTGGTAACCGAGCCGCTTCAGCGTGCGGACCAGGGTGCGGGCACCCGGTGTCAGCCGCACCTCGCTGCGCACCTTGTCCACCACGGAGGCGTCCAGTCCCGCCAGCAGCCGCACGCGCGCGTGCAGCGACTGCTCGAAGTCCAGCTCCCCGCGCATCGCCGCCTCGGTCACCTCGGCGACCTTGTCCTGGCAGCCGGCGTGGGCGGCGAAGAGTTCGATCACCTCGTCCTGGATGAGGGTGGAGTCCACATCCATGATGACCAGACGCTGAGCGCGCCGGTGCAGCCCGGCCGCCACCACGGCGATGTCGACGCCGAGCTTCGCCGCGTCGGTCACCAGGGCGGTGCGCAGCGGCTCGGTCTCCGTGCCGGACACCGCGAACTCCACCGCGGTCACCGGGTACTTGGCGAGCCGGAAGACACGGTCGATGTTGGCGCCGGACCGGGTGATCCGCGCGGCGATCGCCGCCGCCGTCTCGGCGGTGAGCGGGTGGCCGAGCACGGTGACCAGGGAACGGCCGAGCCCGCGCGGGCGGTTGTCGCCGATGCCGGAGATGATCTCCGCCTGCAGCTTCATGGACTCCGCCCAGCTGTGGACGGTCGCCCGCAGATTGCCCTCCAGGCCCTGCGACGGCTCGGTCACGAGCGCGCACAGCACGATGCGGCCACGGGTGACGACCTGCTCGATGTCGACCACGTCGACGGAGTAGGCGGCGAGGGTGTCGAAGAGACCGGCTGTGATGCCCGGCCTGTCCTTGCCGAAGATCTTGACGAGGAGCGTGGGAACGTCCGAGGTCTGCGATGCACTCATGGTGTTCCCACCGTATCCGGCACGCAGTGCCCCGCGCGCCCGAGGTCCGTCTGGCGGACAGCGAACTCTCGGTGTCCCAGAGGCGTCCGGGGCCTTACGCGTCCCGGGTACCGCTTCCCCGCCCCACCCTCTCACTCCGTCCTCCTCACCGTCCGCCGCCGGGCCTGCGGGGCGCCGGAAGAGGGCGACGGGGAAGACGCCCCCCGACCGGCCGCGACAGCGTCCGCCTTCCGGCCGACGGTCCGGAACCGGACTCGGCCCGTCCGCCTCCGGCCCGTCCGCGCGGGGGTGGACGCGCGCGGCCGGCCGCGCGC
>NZ_LIRG01000156.1 GCF_001419695.1 Streptomyces prasinopilosus | reverse complement strand
TCCGTGAATGTTTACCGGTGATCCGGTGACACATGCACGAGAGCGGCACGCCGGGCGGAATGGGCCCGGTCGTGTCCAGCGTCCTCGCTGTGTTTACTGCAAAGGAACCTCAACGATCCGGACCGGACGGTCCGTGTCGTCGGGGTATCAACATATCTGGCGTTGATTTTTGGCACGCTGTTGAGTTCTCAAGGAACGGACGCTTCCTTCGTACCGGCCCTCGCGGGCTTTCCTCCGGGCGCTTCCCTTCGGTTCTGCGTTTCCGACTCTATCAGACCGTTTCCGGTGCGATGTCCTCGGTGGCTTTCGCCGTTTTCCGCCGTTCGGGGTTTTCCGCTTGCGCGTTTCCCTTTCCGGCGGTTCCGACTCTATCAGATCTTCTTCTTTGATCTGACCCCCGGTCAGCGGGGTTTGTCTTTCCGGCCGTTGGGCCGTTCCGACGTCTCAAACCTTAGCGGACTCTCTCGCCGCTTCTCAAATCGGAGCCGTTCGGTTCCGATTCAAGTCGCCGGCATCCCTGCGAATTGAATTCGGGCATACCGAAAGCAGTCCGCTGAGGAGGTCGTGCTGGTGGTGTGAGTGCCGCTCTCGCGGCGGAAGTGCTGCCGGGGAGCCGTTACGGCTCGATGGCAACTCGAAGGACTCTACGGACCGGGTGGGGGGAAGTCAAGCACCCCCTGTCAAGATCTTTTCGGCCGCTCGCCGGCCGGTCGCCCGCGGGGACGAAGCCGTCAGTCCAGGTCGGTCAGACGGCCGCCGGCGTCGGGCTGGGCGTCCTCCACCCTGCGCAGGAGGCGGGTGAGCACCTCGCCCAGGACGGTCCGCTCGTCCGGGGACAGGTCCTGGAGCAGGTCCTCCTCGAAGACCGTCGCCATGCGCATCACCTCGAGCCACTTCTCGCGGCCGGCGGGGGTCGCCTCGACGATGACCCGGACCCGGTTCGTCTCGTCGCGTTCCCGGTTGACGAGGCCCTCGGCGACCATGCGGTCGATCCGGTGGGTCATGGCGGCCGGCGTGAGGCCGAGGCGCTTGGCCAGGTCGCTGGGGCCCATCCGGTACGGGGCGCCGGACAGGACGAGGGCCTTGAGGACCTCCCAGTCGGCGTTGGTGATGCCGAGCTCGGCGGTCTGGCGGCCGTAGGCGACGTTCATCCGGCGGTTCAGCCGGGACAGCGCGGAGACGATCTTCTCCACCTGGGGGTCGAGGTCCTGGAACTCGCGCTGGTACGCGGCGATCTGCTCTTCGAGTGTCGGCTCGCTGAGGCCGGAGGTGTCGCCCATGGCCCGCAGTATGGCATGACGCTCTTCACTCTGAAGCCCTTCGCGATGAAGTCATTCGACGTGTACTCTTCACCTTCGAACTTTAGCTTCTAAGTCTTCACTATTAACTTGCAAGAGAGGGTGAACGTGACCAGGGCGATGGGCGCGGCGATGCGCCGGATCCACGTGGGCAACGCACTCAGTGCGTTCGGCCTCGGTTTCACCGTCCCCTACCTGTACGTCTACGTGGCGCAGGTACGGGGACTCGGGGCCGTGACGGCGGGGCTGGTACTCGCCGTGTTCGCGGTGGCCGCACTGATCGTGCTGCCGTTCGCCGGACGGGCCATCGTCCGGCGGGGCCCGCTGCCGGTGCTGCTCGCCGCCCTGCTCACGGCCGCCGTCGGGGCGCTGAGCCTGGGCCTGTCGAGCGGTGCGTCGAGCGTGCTGGTGTCGTCGGCGCTGCTCGGCGCCGGACAGGCCGTGATGCAGCCGGCGCTGGCGACGATGATCGTGGACTGCTCGACGGCGGAGACCCGGTCGCGCGCGTTCGCCACGCAGTTCTTCCTGCAGAACCTCGGGCTCGGGGTCGGCGGTCTCATCGGCGGACACCTCGTCGACACGACCAGGGCCTCCTCCTTCACCGTCCTGTTCTCGATCGAGGCGGCGATGTTCCTGCTGCTGGTCGCGGTGATGGCGACGGTGCGGATGCCGCGCTCGCCCCGTATCGAGGGTGCTCCGGCTCCGTCGGGCAAGGGCAGTTGGAAGCGGCTGATGGGCAACCGGGCCATGGTGCAGCTGTGCGTGCTGGGCTTCGTGCTGTTCTTCGCCTGCTACGGCCAGTTCGAGTCGGGGCTGAGCGCGTACGGGGTCGAGGCGGCCGGTGTCTCGACGTCGACGCTGGGCACGGCACTGGCGGCGAACACCCTGGCCATCGTCGTCGCGCAGTTCGTGGTGCTGCGGTTCGTGGAGCGCCGCCGCCGCACGCGCGTGATCGCGTCGGTGGGGCTGCTCTGGGCCGTCGCGTGGGCCGTGGCCGGGTACGCGGGCCTCGGGAACGGCAGCCAGGCGATGGCGACCGCCGCCTTCATCTCGACGTACGCCCTGTTCGGGCTCGGTGAGTCGATGCTGTCGCCGACGCTCGCGCCGCTGGTCGCGGATCTCGCGCCGGAAGGGCTGGCGGGGCAGTACAACTCGGCGTTCGCCCTGGTGAAGCAGCTCGCGCTGGCCATCGGTCCGGCGGTGGGCGGACCGATGGGGGCCTCGCTGCACGGGCCGTACATCGTGGTCTTCGTGCTGTTCTCCCTGGCGATCACGGTGCTCGCGCTGCGGCTGGGCCGGCAGCTCACGGAGGTGCAGGACCATCCGTCCGCGGCACGGAGCCGGGTGGTCGCCCAGGGCGGCACCGCTCCGGCGGGCCAGTCCCCGGCACACGCCTGAGACCGCACGCGGGTCCGGGGCCGTCCGCGCACCCGGGGCCGGCGCGCGCACCCGGGACCCGCGCTCCTACGGCGTACCGCCCTCGGGGCCGGCGCCCTGGGGGGCGGGTTTCGGCAGGGCGAACTCGCACCAGACGGCCTTGCCGCCGCCCGGGGTGCGCCGGCTCCCCCAGTTGGAGGCGATCGTCGCGACGATGGCGATGCCCCGGCCGGTCTCGTCGGCGGGTTCCGCGCGGCGGCGTCTCGGCAGGTGGTCGTCGCCGTCGGTGACCTCCACGATCAGCCGGCGGTCGGTGCGGCGCAGGCGCAGGCGCATGGGCGGGGTGCCGTGCTGGAGGGAGTTGGCGACCAGTTCGCTGGCGGCCAGCACGCCCAGGTCGTGCAGGTCCGAGGAGAAGCGCCAGCTGGTGAGCACGCCGGAGGCGAAGGCACGCGCGCGGGGGGCCGCTTCGACGCCGCCCAGCAGTTCCAGGGCGGCGTTGTGGAACAGCTCGCTCTCCGGACCCGTGCGGGCGGGGTGCTGGAGCACCAGGACGGCGACGTCGTCGTCGTGTTCCGGGGTCACGCCCGCCGAGCGGACCAGGCGGTCGCAGATGACCTGGGGGGTGCCGGTCGCGCCGGCCAGGGCGCGCTCCAGGGCGGCGATGCCCTCGTCGAGGTCCTCGTCGCGGCGCTCGACCAGGCCGTCCGTGTAGAGGACGGCGGTGGAGCCGGGCTCCAGCGGGATCGAGCCGGAGGAGTACATCCAGCCGCCGGTGCCCAGCGGGGGACCGGTCGGTTCGTCGGTGCGCTGGACGGTGCCGTGTTCGTCGCGGACCAGGATGGGGAGGTGGCCGGCGGAGGCGTGGACGAGGGTGCCCTCGTTGGGGTCGTGGACGGCGTACACGCAGGTGGCGATCTGGTTGGCGTCGATCTCCGTGGCGAGGCCGTCGAGCAGCTGGAGGACCTCGTGCGGGGGCAGGTCGAGGCGGGCGTAGGCGCGCACCGCCGTGCGGAGCTGGCCCATGACGGCCGCCGCGCGCACGCCCCGGCCCATGACGTCGCCGATGACCAGGGCGGTGCGCCCGCCGCCGAGGGTGATCACGTCGTACCAGTCGCCGCCGACGGCGGCCTCGGTGCCGCCGGGGTGGTAGGTGGCGGCGACCCGCAGGTCGTCGGGTTCCTCGAGCTCCTGCGGGAGCAGGGAGCGCTGGAGGGTGACGGCGGTCTCGCGCTGGCGGCGCTCGCTCGCGCGCAGGCGTTCGGCGGCCTCGGCGTGGTCGGTGACGTCGGTGGCGAAGACCAGCACGCCGTTGCCGTCGCCCTGGGTGACCGGGGTGCAGGTGAAGGTGTAGGAGCGGCCGTCGGGGGCCTTGCGGGACTTGACCGTGCGGGGCTTTCCGCTGCGCAGGACCTGGTCGAGGAGGTTCAGCAGGCCGAGTTCCTCGAGTTCCGGGAGCGCGCCCCGCGCGGGGGCGCCGACCGGGCGGGGGCCGAAGGCGGCCGTGTAGGCGCCGTTGAGGTAGGCGATGCGGTGGTCCGGGCCGTGCACCAGGGCGACGAGGGAGGGGACGTGGTCGAGGACCTCGCGCACCCTGAGGTCGTCGACGGCGGGCACGGGCCGGGAGGGTTCGGCGGCTTGTCCGACGCGGGCCGGGGGCACGGAGCCCTCTCCCCGCCGGTCCGGGGGGACCGCGTGCTCGCCGCGCGCCGCGGCGCGGCGCTGCGTTCCGGGGAGCCGGGCGCTCCAGCGGGTGAAGTTCACGGATCCTTGCCTCGCGTAGGTGTCGGCGGCCGGGAAACGGGACCGGCCGGGGCCCCGGGGCCGCACCGGGAACGGACGGCCGCCCGCCCCGGATGGTGGACCAGTCTGGCAGGCTGCCGGCCGGGCCGACATCCGTCAGACGCCGGACCGGTCCGGGGAGTTCCTGGGTGCGGTCAGGACGACCCCTTCGGGGTGTCCGGGGGGTCCTGGGGAGGCTTTCCACCGGCCGCCAGTTCGAATTCGGCCCGCGGGTGTTCGAGTGAACCCAGGGAGACGATCTCCCGTTTGAAGAGCCCGGCGAGGGTCCATTCGGCGGCCACGCGCGCCTTGCGATTGAAGGTGGGGACCCGGCTCAGGTGGTAGGTGCGGTGCATGAGCCAGGCGGGGTAGCCCTTGATCTTGCGCCCGTAGACGTGGGCGACGCCCTGGTGCAGTCCCAGGGAGGCGACCGACCCGGCGTACGAGTGGGCGTACGTCCGCAGGGGTTCGCCGCGCAGGGAGTGCACGATGTTGTCGGCGAGCACCTTCGCCTGGCGGAGCGCGTGCTGGGCGTTGGGGGCGCATTCCCGGCCGGGGTCCTCGGCGGTGGCGTCGGGGACGGCGGCGGCGTCGCCCGCGGCCCACGCGTGCGGGGCGCCCTCGACGGCGAGTTCGGCGGTGCACCGCAGCCGTCCGCGTGCGTCGCGCGCCAGGTCGGTGGCGGCGAGGACGGGATGCGGTTTGACGCCCGCGGTCCACACGACGGTGCGGGTGGGGAAGCGGGCGCCGTCACTGAGCACGGCGACCCGGTCGGCGCAGGACTCCAGGCGGGTCTCCAGGCGCACGTCGATGTTGCGGCGGCGCAGTTCGCTGACCGTGTAGCGGCCCATCTCCTCGCCGACCTCGGGCAGGATGCGGTCCGAGGCCTCGACGAGGATCCACTTCATGTCCTCGGGGCGGAGGTTGTGGTAGTACCGCGTGGCGTAGCGGGCCATGTCCTCCAGCTCGCCGAGCGCCTCGACGCCCGCGTAGCCGCCGCCGACGAAGACGAAGGTGAGGGCGGCGTCGCGGAGCGCGGGGTCGCGGGTGGAGGAGGCGATGTCCATCTGTTCGAGGACGTGGTTGCGCAGCCCGATGGCCTCCTCGAGGGTCTTGAAGCCGATGGCGTGGTCGGCGAGGCCGGGGACCGGCAGGGTGCGCGAGACGGAGCCGGGCGCGAGGACGAGTTCGTCGTACACCACCGCCCGGCCGCCGGCGCCCCCCTCGCCGCCCCTCTCCGCGTCGGCGAGGGTGGTGACGGTGGCGACGCGGGCGGCGTGGTCGATGGCGGTGGCCTCGCCGATGACGATGCGGCACCGGTCCAGGACACGACGCAGCGGTACGACCACGTGACGAGGGGAGATGGCACCGGCGGCCGCTTCGGGGAGGAACGGCTGGTACGTCATGTACGGGTCGGGGGTGACGACGGTGATCTCCGCCGCGCCCCGGGCGAGTTCCCGTTTCAGCTTCCGCTGCAGACGCAGGGCCGTGTACATCCCGACGTAGCCACCGCCGACAACGAGAATGCGCGCACGTTCCTTCACCCTCCCATGACGCACCCGTCGCCTGCGTTTGTCCACAGCCCCGACGAATTGTGTGACCGGAGGCGAAGGGTGCACCGAGCGGCCCGGCGTCCGGGAACGAACGGTTCGTGCCCAGGTCAGCGGCTCTTTCCCGGTGCTTCTCCCGGGGGGCGTACGGGATCAATGTGCCCCGTACTCCGATCGGGGGGCGCTCCGTGCGGAACCTGCCCCTTCTGAATTGACTTCCTCTCAACTATGTTCGTACGTCGACGGGGTGTAGGGGGATGCGCTCATTCGGGTCCGCGACGGGCGGACCCGGCCACCGGGCATGTTTCTCGAGCTCCGGCCATCTGTGGCGGGGAGTCTCCGGGGGGAGACGTCATCACCGGGGGAAACGTATGCATGTTCAGGATTCTCATTGGTCTTCCGCGTCCGCCGTGGCGCCCGGCACCGCGCTGAGCGCGCCGTCGCCGGCTCACGGGCGCCCCGGGGGACCGCGCACGACACCGCTGCGCGTGGACGCGCAGCGCAATCTGGAGCACGTGCTGCGCGCGGCACGCGAGGTCTTCGGCGAGCTCGGCTACGGCGCGCCGATGGAGGACGTGGCACGCCGGGCCCGCGTCGGTGTGGGCACGGTGTACCGGCGCTTCCCGAGCAAGGACGTCCTGGTCCGGCGGATAGCCGAGGAGGAGACCTCCCGGCTGACCGACCAGGCGCGCACGGCGCTCGGGCAGGAGGACGAGCCGTGGTCGGCGCTGTCCCGCTTCCTTCGCACGTCGGTCGCCTCGGGCGCCGGGCGGCTGTTGCCGCCGCAGGTGCTGCGGGTGGGCGTGGCGGACGAGCAGGAGCACGCGCGCGTGCCGCAGCAGCGGACGCAGCCGGCCGGCGCCGACCTGCGGCTGGTGCCCGAGAGGGCGCCCGCCGGGGAGGACGACGCCGGTGCGGCGCAGCTCCTCGACGTCGTCGGCCGGCTCGTGGAGCGGGCCCGCGAGGCGGGCGCGCTGCGGGCGGACGTGTCGGTGTCGGACGTGCTCCTGGTGATCGCCACGGCCGCGCCCTCGCTGCCGGACCCGGCCCAGCAGGCGGCGGCCTCCGCCCGGCTGCTGGACATCCTGCTGGAGGGCCTGCGCTCGCGTCCCGCCTGAGGACGGGTGCGCCCGGCGGGGCCCGTCCGCACCGGACGGGCCTCCACCCCTTCCCCCGACGAGTGACCGTCCACATGCATGTGCGACAGAAACCCTCGAACGGGTGGAGGGACCGCTCCGAGCTGTCCCGGCCGAAAGCCGCTGTGACAACCTGACACCTGATCAGAACCGGATGGGCAGGTGGCGGGGGCTTCCGCGATGAGCGTTGACGGGCGGGACGAGTCGTACGGTGACGGCGACTCCGGGGCCGAGAACCCGCCGCAGGTGCCGGGGCAGGGGTGGCGCGCGAGCGTGCCCCCCGACGACATGGACGACCCGGACGGTCTCGTCCCCGCCCAGCGCGACCGGCGCGAGGAGGGCATCCTGCCTCCCCTGCGCGAACGGCCGCCGTCCGACGCCGATCTCGTCGCGCGCCTGCGCGCGGGCGACGACTCCGCTTACGGGGAGCTGTACCGGCGCCACGCGGACGCGGTGCGCCGGTACGCCCGCACCTGCTGCCGGGACGCCCACACCGCGGACGACCTGACCGCCGAGGTCTTCGCCCGCGTGCTCCAGGCGGTGCGCGGCGGTTCGGGTCCCGAGCACGCCGTACGCGCGTACCTGCTCACGACCGTACGGCGGGTGGCGGCGTCCTGGACGCAGTCGGCGAAGCGCGAGCACCTGGTGGACGACTTCGCGGTCTTCGCCGCCCAGGCCGAGCGCCTTCCGCACGGGTCCGGCACCGGCGCCCCGGACCAGGGCGCGGGCGCGGACGTACGGGCGATGCACCGGGCCGAACAGTCGCTGGCCATGCAGGCGTTCAGGTCGCTGCCGGAGCGCTGGCAGGCGGTGCTGTGGCACACCGAGGTCGAGGACGAGTCGCCGAGCACGGTCGCCGCGCTCTTCGGCCTGGACGCCAACGGCACCCGCGTCCTGGCCAGCCGCGCCCGTGAGGGCCTGAAGCAGGCGTACCTCCAGGCGCACGTCAGCGCGGCCCTCACCGACGACGAGGAGTGCGCCCGCCACGCCGACCGGCTCGGCACGTACGCGCGCGGCCGGCTGCGCACCCGCGCCGAACGGGGCCTGCGCAAGCACCTGGACGCATGCGCGCGGTGCCGGCTGGCGGCGACCCAGCTCCAAGAGGTCGCCGGGGGCATCCCCGCCCTGGTACCCGTGGCCGTCATCGGCTGGTTCGGCCCCGCCGGGTACGGCAAGGCGGCCGGTCTCCTCGCCGGAGGCGCGGCCGCCTTGCCGTACCCG
>NZ_LIRG01000155.1 GCF_001419695.1 Streptomyces prasinopilosus | reverse complement strand
TGTCGGGGGGCGGCCACCGGTCCGGTGGCCGCCCCCCGACACATGCTCTTCGCGCAGGTCCTGGAGTGGTGCGGGAGGGCTACTGCCCGCCGCCCTGTTCGTCGCGGCGTCGCTGCCAGCGCTCCTCTATGCGGTTCATCACGGAGCGTCGCTGTCTGCCCTGTCGGCCGGAGTGCGGCACGCCGGCGGAGCCGACGGCACCGGTGACGTCGACGGCCTGCTCGCCGGGTTTGGGCGACTTGCGCCAGCCGGTCACCGCGAGGACCGCGCAGCCCAGCATGACGAGGAAGCCCACCACGCTGAGCCAGACCTGCTGGGCGACCATTCCGGCCATGAGGAGCGCAATACCTACGAGGAAGCCCACGATCGCCTGGTAGACCCGCCGACGGGTGTACGTGCGCAGGCCACTTCCCTCGAGCGCCGACGCGAACTTGGGATCTTCGGCGTACAGCGCTCGCTCCATTTGCTCGAGCATGCGCTGCTCGTGCTCCGAGAGCGGCACGGCGTCCTCCTCATCGTGCAGTCGCCGGGGGGCGACCCGGGGGGTCACTTCAGGATAGGCAGGGATTCGCCCCCATGAAACCCGCCCCTCTGCGCCAATCGGCCAACCGGCACCCACCATGGGCGTCCCGACCTTCTCGAGGCTTTTCATTCCCCGACGGCCGGGCCGTCATGCCGGACGGTCTCCCTCGATCATACGGTGCCCAGCCGCCATTCGGGGGGCCTGTGGCGGACTCCATGCGCCGCGCGGCCGCCCGTGACGCGCCGCTGATCAGCGGCGCGTCACGGGCGGCCGCTCAGGCCCCTTCGGCCTCCGGCGCCTCACCGAGCACGTGGAGCTGGGTGGCCACGGAGTGGAAGGCGGCGAGTTCGGCCGCCGCGGCCTCCAGCTTCAGCAGCGCGTCGAGGGCTCCGGGCTCGGTGTCCACCAGCCCGCCGGGGACGAGGTCGGCGAAGACCCGTACGCCGTGCACGGCGCCGACCCGCAGACCCGCTCCCTCGACCAGGCCGCTGAGCTGACCGGCGGTGAAGCGGTGCGGCACGGGGTCGCCGGCGCCCCATCGGCCGTTCGGGTCGTCGAGCGCCTGACGGGCCTCCTTGAAGTGACCGGCGAGGGCGCGGGAGAGCACGGCGCCGCCGAGGCCGGCGGCGAGCAGGCTGAGGACGCCTTCGGGGCGCAGGGCGGCCACGGTGTTGCGCACGGCCTCGGCCGGGTCGTCCACGTACTCCAGGACTCCGTGGCACAGCACCACGTCGTAGCCGCCGCGCTCGGCGACGTCGAAGAGGCCGTGGGCGTCGCCCTGGAGACCGCGGACCCGGTCGGCGACGCCGGCCTCGGCGGCGCGGCGCTCCAGCGCGAACAGTGCGTCGGGGCTGGGGTCGACGACGGTGACCCGGTGGCCGAGGCGGGCCACGGGCACGGCGAAGTTGCCGCTGCCGCCACCGGTGTCGAGGACGTCCAGTGCCGGCCGTCCGGTCGCCTTGACCCGGCGTTCCAGGGCTTCCTGGAGGACCTCCCAGACCACGGCGGTACGGAGAGCGGCGCGGGGGCGCAGGGTGTCCGGCACGGCAGTTGACTCCTCGGCGCGGCACCGCCTCGTTCACGGCGGAGCGATCGGGCTGCCTCCTCGGCCCGGACGGGGAACGCGGAGGCTTCAGGCGTCTTCCACCCTATTGCCTGCGCCGCGGTGCCCGCGCCGCGCTGCTCCGCCGTCGGGCGGGGGCGGCGCGGGCACCGGAGGGGCGCTCAGCCCGCGTCGGGCATCCCGCGGCCCGGGCCGCCGCCCGGGTGACGGCCGTCCGGACGGTGACCGCCCGCGTCGCGGCCGCCCGGGTCACGGCCGCCGGGACGGTCGGGGCGGTCCGCGTCCGTGCGGGGCGGCGGGAGGACGGGCTGGAGGACGAGCATCCGCTCGACCAGGCGCAGGAACATCGCCACGTCCCGTATCAGGTCGTCGGCGTCCCGGCCGCTGGCCGCGCCCCGGATGCCCGCCTCGGCACGGGCGCGGCGCGGGGCGCCCGAGGCGAACAGGGCGCTCCACTCGGCGAGTTCGGGCGCGATCTCGGGGAGCACTTCCCAGGCGCTCCGGATCTTGCTCCGGGCCCTGGAGGAGGTCTCGGGCCGTCCCCGCGCGGCGAGCACGGCGGCGGCGGTGCGCAGGGCGGCGAGGTGGGCCGTCGCGTAGCGCTCGTTGGGGATGTCGAGGACGGTGGCCTCGTCGAGGCCGGCGTGGGCCTGGGCGAGCAGGTCGAGGGCGGCGGGCGGGGCGGTGGCACGGCGCAGTACGGGGTGGACGTCGCTCGCGGGGCCGGTCAGTGAGGGGGCAGGGCCGGTGGCGCGGCGCCGGCGGGCGGCGGCTGCGGACGAGTGGGCCATGACGAACCTCCTGTCGTCTTCGTGACGGCTCTGTGGCCGTATGGGTTCATCGTGAGGTATGCCACTGACAATCCGTTCCGACCTGGGCTTTCGCCCCGTCCGGCCGTTCGGTGCCGGGCGGGCCGGGCACGGGGCGGAGCCTGTGCCGGGGCGGGCCGCCGGTGCTGTGAGAATCGGGGCATGGAACGCAGCAGCACCACGTCGGGCGGCAGCACCCGCCGCGAGGCCACCCGGCAGAAGCTCTACGAGGCGGCCGTCACGCTCATCGCGGAGCAGGGTTTCTCCGCCACCACCGTGGACGAGATCGCCGAGCGGGCGGGGGTCGCGAAGGGCACCGTCTACTACAACTTCGCGAGCAAGTCGGTCCTCTTCGAGGAGCTGCTGCGGCACGGGGTCGGGCTCCTCACCGCCTCCCTGCGGGAGGCGGCCGAGCGGACGGCCGGGGCGGGCGGCGGCAGGGTCGACGCCCTGGACGCGATGATCCGCGCGGGGCTGGTCTTCATCAACCGCTACCCGGCCTTCACCCAGCTGTACGTGGCCGAGCTGTGGCGCACCAACCGGGCCTGGCAGTCCACGCTGCTGGTGGTCCGGCAGCAGGCCGTGGCGGTCGTCGAGGACGTCCTGCGCGAGGGCGTGGACAACGGGGAGTTCAGCGCGGAGATCGACGTCCCGCTGACGGCGGCGGCCCTGGTCGGCATGGTGCTGGTGGCCGCGCTGGACTGGCAGGCGTTCCAGCCGGAGCGCTCCCTGGACGACGTGCACTCGGCGCTGTCCCGGCTGCTGCAGGGGCGCGTGAGCGGCCGCCCCTGAGACGGCGGCGGGCGGTCGACGGCGGGCGGTACCGAGCGCCCGGGACACAGCCCGGGACACAGCCCGGGACACGGCCCGGGACACGGAGAAGCGCCGGTCCGGCGGTGGCTGCGTCCCCCGCGAGCCACCGCCGGACCGGCGCCTTCCTCGTTCCCCCGTACGTTCCCCCGTAGAACCCCGTGGCGGTCGTTCCCCGGGTTCCCCCGTGCCTCGCTCCCGCCGGAACGGCCGGCGGAAGGAGCGGATCGCGGGCCCGGACCGTTCCGGCGCCCCGTGTCGCCGGTTCCGGAGCCGTGCCCCTCCCCGTGGTCTCCACTCTCCCGTTTTCGCAGGTCGCGGCCCATCCGCGCGCGTACTCATCTCGGGGACTAGGTACGGGTACTCACTCCTGCGCACCCGGCCCCACGGGGTCAGGTGGCCGGCCGGCCGCCGGAGCGCGGGCGACGGTACTCGGGTCCGGGGGCCGCGGCGGGGGCGGATAAAGTCCCTGGCATGGCACGGATTGCGGTGATCGGCGCCGGGCTGGGCGCGATGGCGGCCGCCGCCCGGCTGGCCGTCGCGGGCCACCGGGTGACGGTGTACGAGCGGACGGACACGTACGGCGGCGCGTTGCGCCGGCTGGAGCGGGAGGGCTTCGCGTTCGACACCGGTCCCGGTCTGCTCCCGCTGCCGGCCGTCTACCGCGATCTGTTCCTGAAGACGGGCAGGGAGCCGCTGGAGGCCTGCGTCGGGCTGGTCCAGGTCGACCCGTCGTCGCACCACGTGTTCGCGGACGGTACGCGCCTCTCCCTCCCGAACGCGTCCCGCGCGGGGGTCGTCTCCGCCCTGGACGCGGCCCTCGGCCCCGCCGCCGCCGAGCGCTGGGGCGACTTCCTGGTGCGGGCCCGCGAGACCTGGGACAGGACCCGCAGGCCGCTCCTGGAGGAGCCGCTGTGGCCCGACTGGCAGGTGCTGGCCGGGCGCGAACCCTACCCGGCCGTCCCCTACCGGAAGCTGCTGCGCACGCGCACGGCGGACACGCTCGCCGAGGTCGCCGCCCGGGAGCTGCGCGATCCCCGGCTGGCCGCCCTGCTGGAGGGGTACGCGCTCGAACACGGCCTGGACCCCCGGTCCACGCCGGCGGGCGCGGCGGTGCTGCCGTACATGGAGCACGCCTTCGGCACCTGGTACGTGCGCGGCGGCATGCGGGAGCTGGCCCGCGCGGTGTACGAGCGGTGCCTGGCCCGCGGGGTGGAGTTCCGTTTCGGTGCCGAGGTCACCGGGGTGCTGGAGAAGGACGGCCGGGCGGCGGGGGTGGAGTTCACCGGGGGCGCCTCCGGCGGTTCCGGTTCCGGTTCCGACCGCGGGGACCGGGCGGTGGCCGGGGCGGACCACGTGGTCGCCGGGGTCACGCCCGGCGTGCTGGACCGGCTGGTCCGGGGGGCACGGGTGCGGGGCGAGGGCGAGGTTCCGGGCCGCCCCGGGACGGCGAGCCGTCTGACGGTGCTGCTGGCGCTGCGCGGCGGGCGTCCCGAAGGGACACCGCACCGGACGGTCGTGCACGCCCGGGACCGGGAGGCCGAACTGGAGTTCCTGTTCGGCTCCGGTACGGGTCTGCCCGCGCACCCCACGGTCACGGTGCTGCGCCCCGGCGACCCGGCCCTGGTCCCCGACGCGGACCACGAGGCGGTCGTCCTCACCTCGGCGGTGCCCGCGGGCTTCGCGGGGCCGGGCCCGGACGAACACGCGCGGAACATGATCGCCGCCGCCGAGCGGGCCGTGCCCGGTCTGCGCGGGCGCCTCCTGCACAGCGGGGTGCGCACTCCGGAGGACATCGCGGAGGCGACCGGCGCGGAGGGCGGAGCGGTGCCCGTCCCGGCGTTCGCCGCGGCGGGCGGACGCCTGCTGCACCCGTCCAACAGCACCGGCGTGCCGGGACTGTGGACGGTGGGCGGCTGGTCGCACCCCGGCGGGGGCCTCCCGCACGCCGGGATGTCGGGCGCGCTGGTCGCGGGCCTGATCGTGGAGGGTCCGGGGTTCCGCGGGTCCCAGTGAGCACCGGCGGACCGGCGCGGGTCACCGTCCGGGGCGGGCCGGACCGGGCGGCCGGCCCGGTCAGTAGCGGTACTGCTGCTCGTCGTACCCGGTGCCGTTCCCGTTGCCGGGGGCCCGGTCCTGCGAGCCGTCGTCCTGGTACGGGTAGGGCTGCTCCTGCGGGAG
The DNA here is from genome assembly GCF_001419695.1 of Streptomyces prasinopilosus. GTDB lineage: Bacteria > Actinomycetota > Actinomycetes > Streptomycetales > Streptomycetaceae > Streptomyces > Streptomyces prasinopilosus. The sequence goes on along the minus strand of NZ_LIRG01000155.1, from coordinate 1,291 downwards.
TTCGCCGCCGTACAGGTCGTCGGTGCTGCGCTGCTGCGGCACCCACAGGCCGCCCGCCGGGGTCTCCCCGCCGCCGTAGCCGCCGTACTGGTCCTGGCCGTAGCCCTGCTGGCCGTACTGCTGCTGCGCGTCGGTGTACCCGGTGTCGTACGGGGTCCCGCCGTAGGTGGGGTTGCCGATGTACGGGTCGGAGTAGGCGGCGTACTGCTGCTGGCCGGTGGTGTCGTAGGACTGCTGCTGGCCGTATCCGGAGTAGTCGTAGGCCTGGTTCTGGCCGGTGTCGTAGCCCTGGTCGGCGCTCTGGGCGGTGGCCGCGTACTGGTCCTGGGCGGGGGTGCCGTACCCGTCGTCGCCGTAGACGCCGTACGAGCCGGTGTCGTCGGGCATGGGCTGCGGCTCGTAGACGGCGGTGGTCTCGGCGGCCGTCTGCTGCGCGCCGCGCACCGGGGTGAACACGTCGTCGCGGTCGTAGTCGTCGTCGGCTCCGTAGGAGTCCGGGTCGCGGCGCCGCCCGGCGTCCTCGTCGCCGTACCCGTCGCCGGGGGCCTCCAGGCCGGAGACCTCCAGGGCCGGCTCCTTCCGCCCGCGGCCGCCGCGGCCGCCCTTGACGGCGGACAGCAGCGGGGCGTTGACCGCCCAGCCGGCCGCGAAGCCGCGGCGGAACGACAGCGTGACGTAGGTCTGGCCGATCGCGAAGGCCACGGCGCCCAGCCCGATGACGAGGACGGCCTGGAGCAGCACGCCGAGCACCACGCACAGGAAGCCGGCGAAGGCGAGCAGCCGCCAGCGCAGGCGTGCCTTGTACTGCAGCAGCACCTCGCCGAGCAGCCACAGCGCGACCACACCGAACGCGATGTAGAGGACCGTCCAGCCCATGTACGCCCCTCTCCCAGTGGCCGCTACGCAGTGTGTCGTACGCCGGTGCGACCGGTCTAGGCCCGCGGTGGGTGGTGCAGGCCCAGGTTCTCGTAGATTTCCAGTGTCGCCGTGGAGTTGTTCAGCGTGATGAAGTGCAGTCCGGGCACCCCTTCGGCCAGCAGCCGGGCGCAGAACTCCGTGGCGAACTCGATACCGATGGAGCGTACCGCCGCCGGATCGTCCGCCGCTGCGAGGATCCGCTCTTTCAGGGCATCCGGGAACGACGCGTTACTGAGCCGTGGCAACCTCTCCAACATCTTCACACTGGTCACCGGCATGACCTCGGGGATCACCGGTGTCTCACAACCCGCCGCGTGGACCCGGTCACGCAGGCGCAGGTACGACTCGGGGTGGAAGAACATCTGGGTGATCG
>NZ_LIRG01000154.1 GCF_001419695.1 Streptomyces prasinopilosus | reverse complement strand
CGCTCCGGCCGGAGCGCGGGCGCGGCCTCACGGACGCGGATCAGGCTGAACGCGGCCGCGGCCAGGAGGAACGACAGCGCGTTCAGCAGGGCGACCGTGGGCCCGCCCAGCACGGTGAACAGGACCGCGCCGACCAGCGGGCCGACCAGAGCGGTGCTCTCGACCGCGGTGCGGACCAGTCCGTTGAAGTCCCCGCGCAGCTCGGCCGGGACGACGGAGGCGATCAACGCGGTCTCCGCGGCGTCCATCAGCACGGTTCCCGTGCCCACCATGGCCAGCACGGCGAACAGCAGCCACACCTCCTGCGGGGAGCGGACGGCGAGCGGTGCCGTCATGACAACGGCCAGCACCAGATTCGTGGCGATCAGCAGAGTGCGTCGGCGCACCCGGTCGGCCAGGCCGCCGACGAACGGGCCGGCCAGTGCCGGCATCCAGGCGCAGAACGTCACCAGGGCGGCGAGGCCGTCCGAGCCGGTGAGTTCCTTCACCCAGACACCGGAGGCGAGGAGCATGGCGGAGTCCCCGAAGCCGGAGACGATCACTCCTGCCGTGTAGACACGGGCGTTGCGGTCCCGGAGCACCGTGAGCAGGCCCATGGCCATGGCCGTGCCTCCCTCCTCGCTGACCCCGCGTCAGCTTCGGCACCCTACCCCCAACGATTCGGTTGGGGGTAGGGGGCCGCGACCCCGGCATACGCTTTACTTGCCGGTGTGACTGACGCAGACCCCGTCCTGAGGGCCCTCGCTCATCCCCTTCGGCTGCGGATGCTCACGCTCATGTGGCCCGGACCGATGTCCGCCGCCGAACTCGCGCGTGAACTGGGCACCTCGCACGCCCTGGCCAGCCGTCACCTGCGGCAGCTGGACGCCGTCGGGCTGGTGGAACTGGCCGAGGAGCGCACCCGTCGCGGAGGCCGGGAGCGCCGCTACCGCACCGTTCACGGCTCCCCGCTGTCCGACCGCCACGACGGCGCGCAGATGCTGGCGGCGACCTTGACCCACACCCTCAAAGAGCGTGCCGTGCGCCGGGACCCGGACGGCGCGGGGGTCACGGTCGACGCGGAACTGTGGGTGCCACCGGAAGCCTGGGAGGCCGCCAGACGGCGGCTCGCCGAGGTCGCGGCCGAACTCCACGACGCCGCCCGCCCGCCCCGCACGCCCGGAACGACGCCGGTGGGCATCAGCCTGATGGCCTTTCCCCTGCGGGGGGAACCGAGCGCCGGGTCCGAGGGGGAGCCGCCGCGAACAGCGGCCGAATCCACTGGCGACCCCGTTCGGGATCCGACCGAGTTCTGAACAGGGGCGATGTACAGGTCGCCTGCGGCGTTCACCGTGCGCCCGGAAGGTCCAGCACGCCCCGAGCAGCCTGAAGGAGGCCGAGCGGCGGGTGGCAGGTCTCCGTCGCCGGGACACGCGCCTTCGGTGGAACATCCTCTGACTGCGGCCGGCACGAGGGTGCACCGCGTGAGCTGCTTGTGGCGTGGTGCCACCTTCTGCAGTCGGCTGAGGTCCGTGCCGTTACGGCACGCGGGCGGTCCACTGCGGGGTCGTGAACTTGGTCCGCGCCAACTCCCGGGCGCGGGCCAGCTCTTCGCCGGTCACCTCGCCGGCGGAGACGCCGTACCGGGTGCGGAAGGAGTCGATCATCCGCTCGATGACGGCCTCGCGGGGCAGGCCGGTCTGGCGGCGGAGCGGGTCGACGCGCTTCTTGGCGCTCTCGGTGCCCTTGTCGGACATCTTCTCCTTGCCGATGCGCAGCACGTCGAGCATCTTGTCGGCGTCGATGTCGTAGGCCATCGTGACGTGGTGCAGCACCGCGCCGGGGCCGCCGCCCGGGCCCACCATCCGCTTCTGGGCGGCACCGGCGATCTTGCCCTGGTCGGTGGCGATGTCGTTCAGCGGCTGGTACCAGGCCCTGATGCCCATGTCGCCGAGCGCGCCGAGCACCCAGTCGTCGAGGTAGGCGTAGCTGTCCTGGAAGGACAGGCCCTGCACCAGCGCCTCGGGCACGGACAGCGAGTACGTGATGGTGTTGCCGGGCTCGACGAACATCGCGCCGCCGCCGGAGATGCGGCGCACCACCTCGATGCCGTGCCGCGCGGCCCCCTCGGGGTCGACCTCGTTGCGCAGCGACTGGAAACTGCCGATGATCACCGCGGGGCCGCCCCACTCCCACACCCGCAGCGTCGGCGGCCGGCGTCCCGCGGCGACCTCCGCCGTCAGCACCTCGTCCAGCGCCATGTGCAGCGCCGGGGGCTGCGGGCCCTCGTGGATCAGCTGCCAGTCGTAGTCCGACCAGTCGGTGGCGCGGGCGACCGCGCGGCGCACCGCGACGGCGACGCCCGCCGAGGTCAGCCCGTACATCACGGTCCCCTCGGGCAGCGCGGCGTCGATCCGCGCGGCGAGCCCGGTCGCGTCCGTGTCCGCCGGGGCGCCGTCCAGGGCGCGGTTCACGGCGTCCAGCGCCTCGTCCGGTTCGAGGAAGAAATCGCCCGCGACCCGCGTGTTCCGCAGGACGCCGTCCGCCACCTCGACGTCCACCACGACCAGCTTGCCGCCGGGGACCTTGTACTCACCGTGCACCGTCTCCGCCTTTCGTTCCGTCGCCCGGGATCAACACCGGAGGCGGTCGAGGTGTTCCCGCCGGCCCGCACGGGGGCGGGCCGGCGGGGACGCGCGGGGCGGGGCCCGGGCCGCGGGATCCGCGGCCCGTCAGGGCGTCACGGCTTGCGGGCGAGACCGCCGTGCTCGGCGATCACCGGCGCGTCGGCCCCGTCGGCGTCCGGGCGCCACCGGGTGACCGGGACCACGCCGGGCTCCAGGAGCTCCAGGCCGTCGAAGAACGAGGTGATCTCCTCGACGCTGCGCAGGTTGTAGGGGAGGGCGCCGCTCTTGTTGTAGCCGTCCTGGGCCTGCTCGAAGCCCGGGTCGATGCCCCGGGATCCGTCGTTGACGGACAGGTAGCTGCCGGAGGGCAGCGCGTCCATCAGCCGCGTCACGATGGAGCGCGCCTCGTCGTAGTCGGCGATGTGGCCCAGGATGTTGCTGAGGATGAGGGCGGTGGGGCGGGAGAGGTCCAGGGTTCCGGCCGCGGCGGCCAGAACGCGCTCCGGGTCCAGCACGCTGGAGTCGACGTAGGCGGTCGCCCCCTCGGGGGTGGAGTAGAGCAGGGCGCGGGCGTGCGCCAGGACCATCGGGTCGTTGTCGACGTAGACGATCCTGCTCTCCGGGGCGAGGCGCTGGGCGACCTCGTGGGTGTTGTCGGCGGTCGGCAGGCCCGTGCCGATGTCCAGGAACTGCCGGATGCCGGCCTCGGAGACCAGGTACGTGATGTTGCGCCGCAGGAAGGCCCGGCTGCTGCGGGCGATGGTCACGATGCCGGGGAAGACGCCGGTGTACGCGTCGCCGGCCTCCTCGTCGACCGGGTAGTTGTCCTTGCCGCCCAG
>NZ_LIRG01000153.1 GCF_001419695.1 Streptomyces prasinopilosus | reverse complement strand
CTCCACCCTGCCACGGAAACCAGCCCCAGTTGAGAACGCATGGCGACGGCGCCGGTTCCCCCCGCGGGAGGGGACCGGCGCCGTCGCCATGCGTTCTCAACTGGGGCTGGTTTCCGTGGCAGGGTGGAGCGGGCAAGCCACAGGGGGCCCAACAGAAGAGGGGGAACCGTGATCGTCTGGATCAACGGTGCGTTCGGTGCGGGGAAGACCACGACCGCACGGGAACTGATCGAACTGATCCCGAACAGCGCGCTCTTCGACCCCGAGGTCATCGGCGGGGCGCTCAGCCATCTGCTTCCGCCCAAACGCCTGGCCGAGGTCGGCGACTTCCAGGACCTTCCCATCTGGCGCCGGCTCGTGATCGACACGGCGGCGGCGATGCTCGCCGAACTCGGCGGGACCCTGGTCGTTCCCATGACCCTGCTGAGACAGGACTACCGCGACGAGATCTTCGGCGGCCTCGCGGCCCGCCGCATTCCGGTCCGGCACGTCCTCCTCGCCCCGGCGGAAACGATCCTGCGTGAGCGAATAGCGGACCGGGAGGTTCCGCCGGACCTCCCGGACGGCGAGATACGGATCCGCCAGTGGTCCTACGACCACATCGAACCGTACAAGACCGCCCTGGCCTCCTGGCTCGCCGCCGACGCCTATCCGGTCGGCACCGGCTCGCTGAGCCCGTACGACACCGCCGTCCGGATCGCCGAGGCGATCGGCAGCGACGAGGCACCCGCCTGCGACATCGTACAGACGCCCGAGCCGACGGCCGAGACCGTCGCCGCCGGCGTCCTCCTCTTCGACGAGCGCGACCGGGTGCTGCTCGTCGATCCGACCTACAAGCCGGGCTGGGAGTTCCCCGGCGGGGTCGTCGAACCCGGTGAGGCGCCCGCGCGCGCGGGCATGCGCGAGGTCGCCGAGGAGACCGGCATCCGCCTCGACGAGGCGCCCTCCCTGCTCGTCGTCGACTGGGAACCGCCCGCACCGCCCGCCTACGGCGGCCTGCGCCTGCTCTTCGACGGCGGCCGCCTGCACGCCGCCGACGCCGCACGGCTGCTGCTGCCCGGCCCCGAACTCCGCGACTGGCGCTTCGCCTCCGAGACCGAGGCCGCCGACATGCTGCCCCCGGTGCGCTACGAACGGCTCCGCCGTGCCCTGCGGGCCCGGGAACGCGGGCGGGCGATGTACCTGGAAGCGGGGGTGCCGGTCGGCTGACGCGCGGCACCCGGCCGGGCCCGCACGGCCGGCGCGGCCCGTCCGCGGCGCGCGCCCCGGCCCGGTGCGGGGTTCTCCGGCCGGGGCCCGGCACCGGGGACGGGCCCCGGGGCCGGGCCGCGTGGACGGGCCGAGTGGGGGGATCAGCCGGTGGACTCGGCCGCGGACGCGTAGGCGCGGAGGAACAGCGCCTCCGCGACCGACAGCCGTTCCAGCTCGTCGGGGGAGACGCTCTCGTTCACCGCGTGGATCTGCGCCTCCGGCTCGCTCAGGCCGATGAGCAGGATCTCCGCCCGCGGGTAGAGGGCCGCGAGGGTGTTGCACAGCGGGATGGAACCGCCCTGCCCCGCGTAAGCCATCTCCCGGCCCGGGTACGCGACCGCCATCGCCTCGGCCATGGCCCGGTAGGCCGGGCTGGTGGTGTCGGCGCGGAACGCCTGGCCCTGACCGATCTGCTCGGTGCTCACCCGCGCCCCCCACGGCGTGTGCGCCTCCAGGTGAGCCCGGAGCAGCCGGGTCGCCTCGACCGCGTCGACGCCCGGCGGCACGCGCAGGCTGATCAGCGCGCGGGCGCTCGCCTGCACGGACGGGGTCGCGCCGACGACCGGCGGGCAGTCGATGCCGAGGACGGTGACGGCCGGGCGGGCCCAGATGCGGTCGGCGACCGTGCCGGAGCCGATCAGCTCCACGCCGTCGAGGACCTTGGCGTCCTTGCGGAACTGCTCCTCGTCGTACTGCAGTCCGTCCCAGACGCTGTCGCCGGCCAGCCCGTCGACGGTCGTGCTGCCGTCCTCGGCGCGCAGCGAGTCCAGGACGCGGACCAGGGCGGCCAAGGCGTCGGGCGCGGCGCCGCCGAACTGGCCCGAGTGCAGGTTGCCCTCGAGGGTGTCGACCCGCAGCCGTACCAGCGTCATGCCGCGGAGGGTGGAGGTCACCGTCGGCAGACCGGCGCGGAAGTTGCCGCTGTCACCGATGACGACGGCGTCGGCGGCCAGCAGTTCGGGGTGCTGCTCGGCGTACCGCTCCAGGCCGCCGGTGCCCTGTTCCTCCGAACCCTCGGCGATCACCTTGACGTTGACGGGAACGCCGCCGTCGGCCTTGAGCGCGCGCAGCGCCAGCAGGTGCATGATCACCCCGCCCTTGCAGTCGGCGGCCCCGCGCCCGTACCAGCGGCCGTCCCGTTCGGTCAGCTCGAACGGCGGGGTGTCCCAGGCGGCCTCGTCCAGCGGCGGCTGCACGTCGTAGTGGGCGTACAGGAGCACCGTCCTGGCGCCCTCGGGGCCGGGAAGGAAGCCGTACACCGACTGGGTGCCGTCGGGGGTGTCGAGGAGGGCCACGTCCTGGAACCCCTCGGCCGTGAGCGCGTCCGCGACCCAGCGGGCGGCGCCCTCGCTCTCGCTGCGCGGGAACTGGCCGAAGTCCGCCACCGACTTGAAGGCCACCAGTTCGGCGAGCTCCTCCTTCGCCCTGGGCATCAGCGAGGCGACGGTCACGGCGACCGGATGCGACGACATGGGCACGCTCCTTGTGGGTGCGACGTTGTACGGGTGCGTACGTTCGCGGGCGAGGCGATCGTGGAGCACGGGTGAGGGCCGGTGTACGGGGCACCCATGCCGCACGATCCTCCCACAGCGGCTTCGAGTGATCGTCGCCGTAGTATGCGGTGGACAGACGGGGTACCCCTGCTCGAGTGATGCCGGAGAGCACGGGGGAGGCAGGCGGCCGGATCGGGAGCAGCAGACCATCGTGAGCAGCGAGAACTCTTCGGCGGACGACGCGCGTCGGGTATGGGACGTCGTCGTGGTGGGCGCGGGACCCGCGGGGGCCTCGGCCGCCTACGCGGCAGCGGTCGCGGGACGGCGTGTGCTGTTGCTGGAGAAGGCGGAGCTGCCCCGCTACAAAACGTGCGGGGGCGGCATCATCGGCCCGTCGCGCGACTCCCTGCCCCCCGGCTTCGAGCTTCCGCTGAAGGACCGGGTGCACGCGGTGACGTTCTCGGTCAACGGCCGTTTCACCCGTACCCGCCGGTCCCGGCAGATGCTGTTCGGGCTGGTCAACCGCCCCGAGTTCGACCACCGGCTGGTGGAGCACGCGCAGAGGGCCGGAGCCGAGGTGCGGACCGGTACCGCGGTGCAGCGGGTCGAGCAGCACGGCTCGGCGGTACCGGACCGCCGCACGGTCGCCCTCGTCCTGCAGGGCGGCGAGACCGTGCTGGCGCGGGCCGTGGTCGGCGCGGACGGCAGCGCCGGCCGCATAGGAGCACACGTCGGGGTCAAGGTGGACCAGGTCGACCTGGGCCTGGAGGCGGAGATCCCGGTGCCGGACACCGTCGCCGAGGACTGGAAGGGACGGGTCCTCATCGACTGGGGCCCGATGCCCGGCAGTTACGGCTGGGTCTTCCCCAAGGGGGACACGCTCACCGTCGGCGTGATCTCCCGGCGCGGCGAAGGCGCGGCGACCAAGCGGTACCTGGAGGACTTCATCGGGCGGCTCGGCCTGGCCGGCTTCGAACCGAGCATCTCCTCCGGCCATCTGACCCGGTGCCGGACGGACGACTCCCCGCTGTCGCGCGGACGGGTGCTGGTGTGCGGGGACGCCGCCGGGCTCCTGGAACCGTGGACCCGCGAGGGCATCTCCTTCGCGCTGCGCTCGGGCCGGCTGGCGGGGGAGTGGGCGGTGCGCATCGCCGAGGCCCACGACGCCGTGGACACCCGCCGGCAGGCGCTGAACTACACCTTCGCGGTCAAGGCGGGGCTCGGTACCGAGATGAGCGTGGGCAAGCGGATGCTGGCCGCGTTCGAGCGGCGTCCCGGCGTGTTCCACGCCGTCCTCAGCGGCTTCCGCCCCGCCTGGAAGGCCTTCCGGGACATCACCCGGGGTGCGACGACGCTCGGCGAGCTGGTCCGCACCCATCCGCTGGCCCACCGCGCCATGACCGCGCTGGAGCGGCGTTCCCCGGCCGGTGGCTCCGAGACCGGGGACGGGGCCGGAAACAGGACCGGGGCCGGGGACGGAGCCGGGACCGAGGCCGGAGGAGCCTCCGTCAGTTCGTGACCGTGATCCGGAAGACCGGGTGGTCGGGGGCGATGCGGCGCAGCTCCTCGTCGGAGGAGTCCGGACCCACCCCGCCGAAGAAGACACCGACCTCCGCCTTCCAGCGCTCGAGGTAGGCGCGCAGCAGCGGAGGCTTGTCGTCGTCGGCGACCTCGGTCGCGGTGAAGGCCTCGACGTTCTTCCCGAGGCGCAGCTCACCGCCGCCGGCCGCCCGCATGTTGTGCGTCCACTGGACGTGGCCCCGGGGTGCGACGAGGTACCGGGCGCCGTCCAGGGCCATCGGGTTGACCGGGGTGGTCCGCCACTCGCCGCTCTTGCGGCCGCGGACCGCGAGCACCCTGGACCCCCAGACGCTCAGTCCGCGACGGGTCAGCCACGCCACGAGGCGGTTGAGGACGTTGACGGTGAACCAGCCGGGCTTCTTGACGTGCGTGGACATGAGAACCCCTGGTGGGAACGAGCCGGGACGCCGGAGCGGCGCGGCGAAGGAGGGGCGGAACCCAAGGAGAGCACCGCTTATTTTCGAGAGCACTGCTCTCTATGTGGTGATGTCAGTGTGCACGGCTCGGCGCCCTTGTGCAAGAGCGGTGCTCTCTTTTGTGTCTCCCGCTCTCCTTTGCGTGCAGCGCTCTGATTCCGTGGAAGACTGCTTCCATGAGCACCGCACACGGCGCCCGTGCCCGGGCCAGGATCGAGGTCACCGCGGCGATCAAGGAGGCGGCCCGCAGGCAGCTCGCGGCGGAAGGCGCGGCCAAGCTCTCGCTGCGAGCCGTGGCCCGTGAACTCGGCATGGCGTCCTCCGCCCTGTACCGCTACTTCCCCAGCCGCGACGAGCTGTTGACCGCTCTCATCATCGACGCCTACGACTCCCTCGGCGAGGCCGTCGAAACGGCCCATGCCGAGGCCGCCCACGCCCCGCCGGCCCGGCGCTGGAGCGTGATGTGGGAGGGCGCGCGCACCTGGGCGCTCGGGCATCCGCACGAGTACGCGCTGATCTACGGATCGCCGGTCCCCGGCTACAAGGCGCCCGACACCACCGTGCCGGCCGCCTCCCGCCTGGCCTTCCTCGCCTTCGACATCCTGCGGGACGCGCACCGCCGTTCCGTCCTGGCGCTGCCGCCCCTGGCGGCCGGCCTGAGGCCGGAGGCCGAGAGGATGGCCGCCGACCTCGCGCCCGACCTCCCCCCGGAGGTGGTGGCGGCGATGGTGGCGGCCTGGGCCGAGCTGTTCGGGCTGATCGGATTCGAACTGTTCGGGCACTTCCACCGGGTCGTGGAGGACCGGGTGGGGTTCTTCCGGCACGCGGTGGACCGCCTCGCCCGTTCGGTCGGCCTGCCGGCGGCGTAGCCCCGGCCCTCCCGGCCGGTGACGGTCCGGCCCGTCGGAGAGGGCGCCGGGCCGGCGGGAACGGCGGAACCGGCGGGGCGACTGGGGCGGCGACGCACGGACGAGGCGCGGCTCCGGGACGCCCGCGAACCGCACGGCGTGCTCACGCCCGGCGTCTTCGTCATCGGTGCGCGGGCGGACGCCGCATCTCGCGCTCCCCGGCGGGGAGCCCGAACGGGCACACGGTCCGGCCTCACCGGGCGGAACGGGAGGTGGCGGACCCGGCCGGACCGGGGCCGCCGCCTCCGCAACCACCCGCCCGGGCCGTTCGCCCGGCCTTCCGGGGCCGTGCCGGGGCCGTAAGGACGGGGAGTCCGAAGCACGTAGGTGGTCGGTCGGCCGGCCTGCTACGGTGCGGCCATGGCGGCGAAGCAGGCCGAACAGGCGCTCGTGCAGCAGTGGCGGGACATACTGGCCCTGCATGCCCGCACGCAATGCGAACTCGACCGTGTACTGCACGAACACGGCCTGTGCGGGAGCGACTTCGAGGTCCTGGACATCCTCGCGGGCGCGGTGCGCGGTTGTTCCTACCGCGTTCAGGAGATCGCCGAGCGGGTCCACCTGAGCCAGAGCGCGCTGTCCCGGCTGATCGCCCGTCTGGAGCGGGAAGGACTCGCCGAACGGGGCGCGTGCGCGGAGGACCGGAGGGGCGTCCGGGTCTCGCTGACGGCGAAGGGGCGCGCGCTGCACGGCGAGGTGCTCCCCGTTCAGCGCGCGGTGCTCACCCGGATGCTCACACGCCCCTGAGCCGGGACGCCCCGGACGGGGACCCGGCTCACGGCGGACGCGACCCGCCGGAGCGCGGCGGAACGCCGAGATCCTCTCCGGGCGCAGCGCGCCCCGGTCGGCCGGGGCCCCCGCCGGGCGAGGGGGAGCGGGAGCCCGCACTCCGCGGGCCCGTGGATTCCGCCCGTGAGGGCTGCGAAAGGACTCGTTCCGGCCGTCCCGTCGCCGGTCGTCCGGCGGACGGTGGGGAAGGGCGACTGCTCCGGCTGTGACGGCTCTCCCGCGCACCTCCGTCTCCCGGACGCTGAGCACTGCCGAAGGGCTTCACTTCCGGGGCCGGCCCGACCCGGTCCTGCGGTGGTGGACGACCCGTCGATACCGCCGTAGGGGTGGCTTCGTAACCCGTGTGAACGCCTCGAATGGTGTCAGCAGGACATATGGCTGACGGTAAATCACGTCGGGGCCCGGTCAAGCGTGCTGACGTGGAGTCGGCAGCCGGGGCCACCGACGGAAGGACAATTCGGATGCGCTCTGCCCGCATGCTGCTCGCTACCGCGACGGCCACCGCGGCCCTCGCGGTCTCGGCGCCCACAGCCTTCGCCACCACGCTGGGCGACTGGGATCACGACAAGTCTTCCTACAGCAAGGAGCACGACAAGGACAGCAGCCACGACAAGCCGCGCGGCGGAACTCACACGGGTGGCGGTGCGCTGACCACCGGTGACGGGGACGACTGGAACGGCAAGCACGACAAGGACGAGTCCAGGGACGAGTACAAGGACGACGAGTCCAAGGACAAGGACGAGTACAAGGGCAAGGACGACGAGTCCAAGGACGAGTACAAGGACAAGGACGACGAGTCCAAGGACGAGTACAAGGACGACGAGTCCAAGGACAAGGACAAGGACAAGGACAAGGACAAGGACGAGTACAAGGACAAGGACGAGGACAAGGACGAGGACAAGGACAAGGACTCCAAGCACGACAAGCCCAGCGGCGGCGTGCACACCGGCGGTGGCGCCCTGGCCTCCGGTGACGGCGACAGCTGGAACGACAAGCACGACAAGGACGACGAGTCCAAGGACGAGTACAAGGACAAGGACGAGTACAAGAGCGACGAGTCCAAGGACGAG
>NZ_LIRG01000152.1 GCF_001419695.1 Streptomyces prasinopilosus | reverse complement strand
ATCTGGAGCGACCTCGGCCGCGACCACCTGTTCACCCTCGGGACGCACACACCCGAGGACGTCGCCTCGTGCGTCGGCCACGCCCTGGGACGCCCCGCCGGGGCCCCCGGACCGCCGGCCGGCCCCGCCACCGCACCGGCGTTCCTCCCCACCGCCCGCCGTACCGGCGCGCGCACCGACTCGCCGGCGGCACCGCCCAGCCGGAAGGACAGTGAGCACCATGCATGAGAACAAGCCGGACGAGCCCCGGTTCCCACCGGTGGAAACGGTGAGCAGGCCCTACGAGCGGAACACGGCGGACGGGGAGGCCGAGTACACCGGCAGCGACCCCGTGTACGCTCCGCCGCTCGAGTTCACCCCGGGGGAGCGGGCAGGGGAAGGGGAGACCCGGATCGGCGTCTGGGGCGGACCGTCCTCGGGCAAGACCACCTTCCTGGGCGCCCTGCGCCTCGCGGTCCTCGACCCGTCCGGCCCCTTCGGCCGGTGGCAGGTGGTGCCGTCCGACGACGTGTCGGAGACGTTCATGGTGGAGACGGCACGGGAGCTGGCGATCGACCGGGTCTTCCCCGAGGCCACCCAGAACGTCCGCTCCTACGCGTGGCGCTTCCGCGGGGACCTCGGCGGCACCGCCCTCGGCAGGCGCCGCCCGTGGCGCAGGCGCCCGGTGAACCGGCTGGACTTCGAGCTGAGCGTGCTCGACGTGCCCGGCGGCGCCTACAAGGACCTGGAGACCAAGCCCCACGCCGCCCGGAGCATCGACCACCTGGCCAGGGCCCAGGGACTCGTCTACCTCTTCGACCCGGTCCGCGAGGCGAAGGACAACGACTCGTTCGCCTTCCTCAACGGCACCCTGACCCGCATCACCCGGCTGTGCCTGCAGGAGAACCGGCTGGACGGCCCCTACCTCCCGCACCACCTCGCCGTGTGCCTCACCAAGTTCGACGACCCGGACGTCTTCCACCGGGCCCGGCGCGGCGGCTGGACCGACCTGGGGCCGAACGGCGTGCCCGTCGTGCCCGACCCGGCCGGATTCTTCGACTGGCTCGCGGACGACCTGCACGGCAGCACCATGCGCCTGGTGGGACAGACCCTGCGCGCCCACTTCCACCCCTCACGCCTCCACTTCTTCACCTCCTCGGCGATCGGCTTCGGCACGATGCCCGGCGGATCCGTCGACCTGCAGCGCTTCGGGAACGTCAACGTCGTCGACGGGGTCGAGCGCATCGTGGGCCCGCTCAGCCCGTACAACGTCATGGAACCGCTGGTGTCCCTGCTGCTCGGCATGAGGAACGGAGGACGTCCGTGAACGACGCGTTCACCGTGGAGGCACTGTGGGCCTGGTACGGCAAGGAGGCGGGCTCCCTGGCCGAGTACGACGTGCTGCACTGCACCGGAGGGGCGCCCCGCCGCGCCGTGTTCTCCGAATACATCATCACGGCGAGCCTCGGCAACCCGCCCTCCGCGACGGCCGCGCGGGACCGGCTGCCCTGGATCTCCGTGGTGGGCCTGCCCTTCACCGACCAGCTGTGGACCGGCATCGCCGTCATGGAGACCTCCACCCTGCGCGACGGCGCGAACCGGGCCGTCGTCCCCACGCGCTACCTGCTCATGGACTCCGCCGAACTGGTGCGCCGACGGGTGGAGTACACCACCCTGTGGGACGCCGTCGCCCCCGTGCGGCTGCCACCGGAGCACGACGAGACCGTCCTGCTGGAGGTCTCCCCGCCGGCCGTCGCCGGGCTGACGGAGGGTCTGGAGACCATCGCCGACCACACGCCCGCCGGTACCGGCGGTACCGCCGGCGCCGGGCAGCGGCGGGAGGCGGCCGTGGAGTGGGCCGTGTCCGTCGCCGCGCTGCTGCTGTGCGGCGACCCCGTCGTCGTCACCGGCGGCGGCGCACTCGACGCGCGGGCCCGGCTGGCCGTGTTCGACGCCGTCGCCGGCCTCCTGCCGTACGGGACGCGCAGCGGGCTGCGCGTGGGCAGCTGCCTCGACGGGGGCGCCCCACCGCCCACCCAGCTGGCCTTCGGACCGGGGCACACGCCGTCCGCCCGGTGCGTCCGCCTCGGAACTCCGCCCCAGGTCCCGGCCGGGCCCCCCGAGGACTACCGGCGCCGCCTCTCCCGCCTGATCGAGGTCGTGGGCTTCGACACGGTCACCGCCGGACTGCGCGAACTCGACGCGCCCGTCGCGCCGGCCGACCACGGGGCCCTGCTCGGCGCCCTCGGCCGGCTGGACCCGTTCCGCGCGGCGGTGGACGCCGTCGAGGCCGGACGGCACTCCGCCCAGGTGGTGGCCGAAGGACTGAACAGCCTGACGGACGGTGAGGACGCGGACCGCGACGGCTTCCTGCGGCTCGTCGAGTGCGGGATCGCGTACGCGGCCGACCCCGGGGGCCGGGAGCTGCACGAGGCACTGCGCCGCCACTGGACGCACCGAAGGAGCGGGCCGAGGGTGTCCGCGCTCGTGGCGGAGGCCCTCCTCAACGTGGTGCTGAGCGGCGCCGAGCACGCGATGGACAGCACCTCGTGCCGCACCAGGCTGGACGCGCTGTGGCACCTGGTCGAACGGTGCCGCAAGGAGGGCGAGGTGCTGCGGCTGCTGCCCGGACGGCCGGACGACGGCCGGCGCCTGCGGTACGCGGCCGAGTGCCTGTGCCTGCTGGGCCCGGACAGGGTGGCCGACGGCCGGGCCGACGCGGTGCGCGCCCTGCGGGACTCGCGCCGGCTCGCCCTGGAGGTGCTCGCGCGGGAATCGGCCGACCCCGTCCGGCTCGTGGCCTGGCTGACCCCGCTCGCGCCGGCCGCCCCCGAAGCCCCCGCCTGGCTGCGCGCCTGGGCGGTGCTCTCGGTGCGCGAGGCGCGGCACGCGGCCCGGGCCGAGCCGCGCCCCACCGCCGAGGACGCCGTCCACGTGCTCACCGCCACCGTCGGCGCGGGGCGGCCCGACTGGACGGCCGAGGCGGTCGGAGGGCTGTGGCCGCAGCTGTGCACCCTCGCCACCGGGTCCGTCCCCGGGTCCGGGGACGGGGGACGACCGGGCGCGGACGGAGCCACCGCCGGGTTCTCCCGCCTGCCCCGGACGCGGAACCGCGGCGGAGCGCGGAAACCCTCCCCGGCCGGACCGACGGGCACCCCGGACATGCCGGAGGTCCTGGGACGCCCACCGGCCTCCGCCGGCCCGGCAACCCCGTTCGGGCCCCCGGACGTGCGGACGCTGAGGGCCCTGCTCACCGCGGACCCGGACGCGTGGCAGCACTGCAGGGCACCGGCCGACGTCCTGAGCTGTCTGGTGGGCGTCCCCCCCGCCGGCCCCCCGTGGCGCGAAACCGCGTGCCTCGCCTACGCCCGGAGCCTGCACCAGATCTTCCAGGACGCAGACCTGGCACCCTTCCTGGACCTGCTCGTGGGCGAACTCGCCGGGCCGGCGCTCGCCGAACCCTGGGGCAAGGAGGGAGAACCCGTCGTCCTCGCGGCCCTCCTGGGGGCACCGCACCGGGAGGCCGCCGCGGACCTGTCCCGGCGCCTCGCCGCCAGGGACGAGGAACACCGGCGACGGCAGGCGGCCCGGGAGCGGGAACGTGCCGTCCGGGCACAGCGGCTCTCCGAGCGTGAAGCCGCCCACACCGCCCACCTGCGCGCCACCCGCCGGACGCGGGAGAACCAGGTCGTGCGGCAGGAGGCCCCGGAACGGTACGGCGGCGGCCCCCCGGCCACGACCGGGACCACCGGACCCGGCACCGGCCCCGCTCCGGCGCCCACCGGACTCCGCACGGACCACGGGCGTCCCCCCGCCGTCGGAACCGCCCGGCCGGGCGGGGAACCGGACCCGTTGGAACGCCTCGAACACGCCGCCCGGCTGCCCTGCTCCTCCCGGGACATGGCGGCGCTGTGGGCGCCCTTCACCCTCGACCTGGAATCCGCCGCGGGCCGCCGGGCCCTCGTGGCGGCCGGCCGCTGGTGGGAGAAGGCCCGGGACGGGGAACGCGCCGCGCTCTTCGGCCATCTGCACCGCGCGCTGCTCGCCGAGCACCAGTGCAGCGTCGACGTCACCGCGGACATCCTGCACGAGATCAGACGCCTGGTCGTGGCGGGCCGGGCCTCCGGCCACAGCGGCGGCGGATGGCAGGCCGGGCCGGTGCTCCAGGAGGCGAAACGGGACCTGCGCGCACTGCGCGCACGGGTGCGGGAACTGCGGTGGATACGGCTGCGGGCCCACGTCAACCTGGCCCCGGGAACACCGCGCAAGTCCGGGAAGCGGAACAGAGGGAGCACCGACCGATGACCAACGACCGTCCCCGGCCGGCCCGGCGCCCGCTCGCCGCGGCACTGGCCGCCGCCCTCCTCGCCCTGGGCCCCGCCCCCTCCGCCGGCGCCGCGGACCCCGG
>NZ_LIRG01000151.1 GCF_001419695.1 Streptomyces prasinopilosus | reverse complement strand
CCGCCGCGGCGGCCGGAGCCGTCGCGCTCCCCGTCTTCGGTGCCGCCCCCGCCCTGGCCCACGACCGCGGCGGAGAACACGGCCACGGCCACGGACATGGCCACGGTCACGGCGGGCAGGTGCTCGTCCCGCCGCACAAGCGCGGCATCATCCTCTACACCGTCCGCGACGCCACCGGCCGCGACCCCCTGTCCACCGACCTGCCCTCCGGCTTCCGCGAGGTGTTCAAGCAACTGGCCCGCCACGGCTACCGCCAGGTGGAGTTCGCCGGCTACAACCAGCACGCGAACGCACCCGGCGGCGCCAGTCTCGAATCCGTCGCGGGAGCCAGACTGCTGCGCTCCTGGCTCGACGACTACGGCCTGCGCGCCCAGGGCAACCACGGCTTCATCCCGTCCTCCTGGCCACTGACCACGGCGGACCTGGACACCTTCAAGAAGCACCTTGAGATCGCCAACATCCTCGGCCTGGACCACATGGGCACCGGCGGCGACCCCACTAGCAGCTCCCACCGCGCCGACTGGGACGTGGCCGCCGACAAGTGGAACGCCCTCGGCGCGATCGCCCGCCGCGAGGGCGTCAAGCTCTACACCCACAACCACGACGGCGCCTACGGCTTCCTGCTCGACGGCGGCCCCCTGGACGACCAGGGCCGGCCGACCCGCAGCTCGGGCATCCGGAAGCTGGAGTACTTCCTGAAGGTCACCGACCCGAAGCTGGTCTGGCTGGAGATGGACATCTTCTGGGCGCACGTCGCCCAGTACAAGTTCCACACGTACACCGCCCACGACGGCTCCACGCGCCGGAACGTCTTCGACCCGGCCGGCCTGGTCGCCCGCAACAACAAGCGCTACCCGCTGTTCCACGCCAAGGACGGCGTCGTCAGCACGACCAACGGAATGGGCTACGAGATGGTGCCCTTCGGGACCGGCGTCATCGACTACACGACGTTCTTCTCCCGGGTCGGGCAGCGGAACTACCACAACCCGATGGTCGAGGACGACAACGCTCCGAGCGCCACCGACCCCGGGCAGTCGCTGCGCGAGGCCAAGATCAGCTACGACAACCTGGCGGCCCTGCGCAAGCGACGCCGCTGACGGGGGACAGGACCGGGAACACCGGCCGGGCGGTTCCCCCGAGGACCGGCCCCTGCCGTGACGAGGGCGGGAGGACCTGCCCCACCGCGGTCCGGCCCTCCGTCCGGCGGCACGGAAACGCAGGTGAAAGGCACTGCGAAAGCTTGGTATGGTTGTCCACGTCGCCGCAGGGATCACCCCCTGACACGGCGGCGAGACACCTGGTCCGGGTGGCGGAATGGCAGACGCGCTAGCTTGAGGTGCTAGTGCCCTTTATCGGGCGTGGGGGTTCAAGTCCCCCCTCGGACACT
Organism: Streptomyces prasinopilosus; assembly: GCF_001419695.1. GTDB lineage: Bacteria > Actinomycetota > Actinomycetes > Streptomycetales > Streptomycetaceae > Streptomyces > Streptomyces prasinopilosus. The sequence continues at coordinate 28,219 of NZ_LIRG01000151.1, read as the reverse complement.
CATACACGAAGACGAAGACCCAGACACGCTTGTCTGGGTCTTTCTGCTCTCCCGGCGGATTCCGATCCGACCCCGCGGTTCCGGTCCTCCCGCCGGTCGCGCACGCCTTGCCTCCCGTTGCCGCAGGCCGGGCGCCGCGGCAGGGCACGGCGCCTCACCGCACCCGGCCACCGTGTGTGACGGCGCCCATGCAAGCCGTGGGCGGGAGCGGGGAGGCGGAGGAGGAAGGAACCGAGGGCCGGCGGTTTCCCGGGTCGACCGGATCGACACACGCGCTCGGACGACCGGCTCTCAGGGACCTTCGTCCTCCCGCAAAGGTCAGAAGTGGTCGATCGTCTCTCCCGGGGGCACCCGGTAGCAGCCGGATGCGACGTTGATCCCCAGACTCGGTGTCTCGTCCTCGGCGTACTGGACGATCCAGGCGCTGACCTTCTTCGCATCGTTGTCGGCGACCAGGTTCAGTGCCTTGTTAGGACTGTTGTCGCGGTACATCTTCTTGACCACCCAACCGCCCGTGTCCAGCTTCTCCTTCAGGTTCTCCATCGCCACGTCGAGGTCGGCGGGCTTCGTCGGCGCGAAGTTCCAGGGATGGTAGACGGTGAAGTACGTGTCCGGGTCCTTTCCCTCGCACTGTTTGACGCCGGGGCCGGGCTCGGACGCCTTGCCGGGGACGCCGGCGAACCGGTAGATCTCGCTGGACACCTCCTTCACGGCGGAGACCGCCTCATCGACCGTTGCCGTGCCCGCGTCGGGAAGACCTCCGGCAGCGGCCTCCTGGGAATTGTCGGCGGTGCCGCCGGGGGAGTCTGTGTTGTCGTTGTCGGTCATGCCACATCCGCTGAGGAGAAGTCCGGTCAGGACGAGAGCGAGGGTCAGGGTCAGAGGGAAGCCGCCCCGGTGGTGCGGGGCCTGGGTGGGGCGTGGTCCGTAGAACATGGAGGTCCAGAATCTTCGTCGAGGGGGTGACACGACGGCACTCGGCACCGTCATGCCGTTTTACTCGGGAGTGGTCACGTAGCCGTACTTGCCGACCACCACCAGCGCCTGGTTCTTCAACGCGGTCGTGCCCCGGTCCCAGTACTGGCTGTGACCCGTGGCCCCGGTGGTGGCCGTGGGGCCGGCTCCCTCCGGGCCAGTGTTCATCTGGTTCGCCCCGAAGGCCTCCTCGTCACTGGGGATGAGGAAGACGCCTCCGCCGAGACTCCAGTTGCTGCCGCCGTGCCCCCAGCGGCCGATGTCCGGCACGGGGTCGTCCTCGGCCTCCTGGTTCCAGACGTGCCCCCTGGGCACGTCCATCTCGTCTGCGTGGCCCACCTTGACGCCGGGACTTCCAGCCAGGATCACGTCGTCGGCGTTGAGGGTGCCGGTCTCGGCGGCGGCTCCGATGAGGGTGGTGCCGTACGAGTGTCCGATGGCGGTGCGGTGCGGCTCCCCGGGACCGGAGTGGGAGGCGTCGAGGCCGTCCATGAACCGCCGGTACGCGGGTGCGCCGTCGTAGGCGTAGTGCTCGAAGGGGGCGTCCTTGACGATCGACTGGGGTGCGTCGTAGCCGAGCCAGGTGATGGCCGAGACGGAGGCGTCCGGTGACGTCTGGCTGGTCTGGCGCCACAGTTCGGTCATCCGGTTGATGTCGCCGCCGATCTTCTCCAGGTTCGAGGTGGTACCCGGTACGTAGACCGCCTGGTGCTGGGCCGTGTCGGGGTTGCCGGTCGCGACGACGGCCCGGCCGTTGCCCTCCGGGCTGAAACCGAGCAGATACGCCTCGGGGAGTCCTTCTTTGCCCGTTTCGTCGAAGCGGCTCTGGAGGGCATTCATGCCTTTGAGTGACGCGGTGAGGTGGCGGTGTTCGTCACCGTACTTCCGGTGCCATTCCACCCATTCGTCCGTGTGGACCTTGGACGGGTACGGGCCTGCCGTGATCCACGTCCACTCGTTGGCGGGCGGCTTCGGGATCGAGTCGAGCCTGAGCCGGTACTCGGAGCGCTTCTCCTCGAACACCACGCGGTTCGCCTCGTCCCTGACGTCGGCGGGCAGGCCGTCCAGCCTCCCCACGAGATCGGGACGGGTGGCGAGATACGCCTCGCGCTCGTCGGCGGTGAGCCCCTTCCACCAGTCCGCGTTCTGCCGAGGGGTGGCGTCCTCGGGCGGGCCGCCGAGGGACGCCAGGTAGTCCTTGCCCGCCTCGCGGACCCCGCCCATGTCGGACTGGGCATCCTCGAGGTCCTCGTCGGACACGGTCAGGTCGTCGTCGGCCTTCAGGGCGCGGATCTTCGGTGCCCACTTCGCGTCTGCCTCCGTCGCCTCCCTGAGGGCGTGGGCGATGCGGTCCGCGATGGCCAGGGCCCTGGCATGGTGGGGATTGGGATCGGCGTTCGCGGCCTGGCGCGCCAGGGCCTGGGCCGTCGGGTCGCTGAGGCCGCCGACCGTGCCGCCTTGGGCCGGCGACGCGGCCCCGTCCCGAGACGGTCCCTCCGGGTAGCTGACGCTGCCGTTCGCACCGACGGTGAACTTCGCTGCCTCCGCGTCGTCGAGCGCGGACAGAAGCTTCTTCCGGGCGGCGTCCAGGTCGTGGGCGAATCCGTTGAGCGCCGTACTGACCAGGCCGCATTCGATCTGCGTGTAGTGGAAGTTGGCCGAAAGCTTCCGCAGCTCTCCGACGGCCGCATCCAGGGACTCGCCCTGGAGGGACTTGCGCATGCCCGGGACGACGACACGCTCGATGTGGTCCTTGGCCGTGTCGGCCATGTCACCGGCGGCCCGGTAGCCGTCGGCGGCCTCCCCGAACTCCGAGGGCTTCAGCTTTCTCAGGGTCGCGAGGTCCATGGCGCCGGTCACCGCCCGGAAGTCCGGCCGCCCACGGCGGGTGTGTCCGCGAGTCGGATGTCGATGGCGTCGAGTGCCGACCGTACGGCGTCGTCCGTCCTCAACAGGTCGTGCCCGACTTGTTCGAAGACCTTCTTGATCCTGGCGCAGCGGTCATCGACGCCCTTGAGGTAGGAGGCCCAGGAGTCGTGGACCTCCTTCTGGGCCCCGGCCGACAGGCATCCGGTCGCTTCACCCAATCCCTGTTGCCCGTCCTGCAACTTCTTCACGGCCCTGTCGACGTCGCTTCCCAGCCCGCCGATCTCCTCCCCGGCTTTGTTCCAAGCCGTCCTGCTGGACAGGAGCCCTTTGGTGACGCTGCTCGGGGACGTGGACGGGGCCGGCCCGTCACCGGGCGGAAGCTGGTTGAGCAGCATCTGCGTACCGTGCTGCTGAGTCGCTCCCTGCTTGAGTTGTTCCCACTCGTCCCATGCCATGCGTCGTTCCTCCCCGTAGCCCCGGGCTCCCCGGGGCGCCCGGCAGCTTACACAGGAGATCGTCGGCGGCTGTCGGCTGTTTCCCGCCAGGCCGTCCCTCGCGAACCGCCCTGTCCGAGGTGCACGACAGGTCCCACGCGGGCCCGGTGCCGGGCGATCCGGCGTGCGCCTGGTGGGGCGCTGGGCTCGGGCACGGGACGGAATGCTCACCGCCGCCGCCCACACGGTCTTGCCGGGCCCCCGCGGTGGTCGGTGACGCCCCGGTCATCGGTAAGGGCGGCGACGAGGAGGAGGCCGCGGCCGGACTCCGACCCGGCGTCGGGTGCCGTGCGAGCGGCGGTGGTGGGCCTGCGTTCCGCGCGGGTGTCGGAGACCTCCACGCGCAGCCGCCCGCCGTCCGTCCCGGCGGCGGCCGGACGTGGAAGTCCCGGCCGGGGACCCGCCCGTGCTGCACGGCGTCGGCACACCACTCGGCGGTGGCCAGGACCAGCGTCTTGTTGACGTCGCCTCGTGAAAGGGGCCTCCCCCTGCCGGGCATGAGCCGTAGTGCGAGCGGGGGCGCGTCGCCGCAGGGGCGTGCCCCTCACTGATCGCATGCGCCGCCGGGAAAGGCCCTGGACATCTGACGCGTCGTCATTTCCCCGTCATCACGGAGACGCGCTCACGGGAGGACGATGTCGCGGCCGGGTCCGCCTTCGAGGGTGTCCCTTCCGGTGCCACCGCAGACGAGGTCGTCACCGCCTTCGCCGTCCAGTGTGTCGTTGCCGGCGCCGCCGAAGAGGATGTCGCGGCCGTCCCCGCCCAGGGCGTGGTCGTCGCCGGGGCCGGCGTACACGGTGTCGTCACCGCCGTAGCCCTCGATCATGTCGTCGCCCCGGCCGCCCCACATCCGCTGGTTGCCGCCGTCACCCATCAGGTGGTCCATGCCGTCGCCGCCGTGCAGGACGGCGGGTCCCATGACCATGTCGTCCCCCGCGCCGCCCAGCACCGTGCGTGCGGTGTGGGCGTGCAGTTCGTCGTCACCGGGGCCGCCGTCGACGGTGCCGATCCCGGGGGTGAAGGCGGCGATCGTGTCGTTGCCGTCGCCGAGGGAGACGTCGATCCTGTCGGGCCGTGGGCTGTCGGCGGGCAGTTCGCAGACGACGGAGGTGGTGTCCTCGGCCCTGGAGTACGCACAGTGGTCGCCCGGTTCGAGCGGGACCACGTCGCGGAAGCCGATCCGCCGGATCCCGTCGCTGGTGTACATGGAGAATATGTTGAGGTCGTTGGTCTGCCCTGCGGCGGCGGTGAAGACGATCGACTGAGTTGCCCAGTCGGCTCCGACGCGGGCCTTCGCCTCGGTGGCGGCGGCTGCCGGGCCGACGGCGAGGCCGGCGGTGAACAGGGCCACGGCGACCGCGCTGACGGCGGCTCGGTTTCGGTTCATGGGACCTCGTCTCGGTGGAGTGACGGTGGACCGACCTGCTTGGCGTGGTGCTGCCGGAAACCGGGCGGACCCGATCGTGAAGGCAGTCTCCTCTGCTGCTCCGGATCCGCAAGACCGCGCATCGACGCGGTGTCATGGTGAGCCGAGGGGAACCGGCGACGACCGAACCGCAGCCCACGCCGCCCGCTCACCGCGGGGGCGGCCCTGTCCGGAATAGCCGTGTCAGCAGACGTGGAACGGACCCGGGCGTGATCAGCCAGGCATCTTCTCCATAACCCGGCTGACGGTCCACCGGGAAGTGTTCCGGCACCTGGTCCGTGAGCGTCTTGAGGCCGCGGCAGCCCAGGTGAAGGGGAGCGCGCCCAGGCTGATCCGCGGTGCCGGCGGCTTCTCTCGCTACGGCATCCACGTTCCAGTGCCGTCGGTTCAGGTCCGAGGAGTACGCACGTTCCCGCTGCGTGCCGTCGGCCGCGTTCCCCGCCCGAGGCGCCCCCCAGTCACCGCTTCTACCAGGCAACTCATCCGGCGAGGCCGACTCGGGTGCACGGAAGCGGCACCATCGGGACCCGGGTTCTCGCGTGTCGGGGAACTGGGCAGCCCTCACGCCGGCACCAGGTCCCGTTGCCCTGCTGCGAACGCCCCTCCCGGCATCGCCCCCCACACCGGTCCAGGCAGCATCCTCGCTTTCCGGTCCCGGGAACGGTTCTGCATCCCGGCTCACGGCGAATTCCCTGCTCACAACCCACTCATATGATCAACTCCGTTTGTTTCATTGACATTTCACTCGGAAGACGTACCGTTGGGAGCGCTCCCATGACAGCCTTGCAACTGGAAGGAGTTCCCCCCACATGCGCAAGAAAAGTTCCTTGACCGAGCGTTCGCGGTCGTCGCTCCGCCGGCCTCTCCAGGCGCTGGTCATGGTCTTCGCCGTAGTGGTCGGCGCACTGGCCTGGTCGACCCCCGCCCAGGCTCACGGCACCATCATCAACCCCGCCTCCCGCGCGTACCAGTGCTGGAAGACGTGGGGCAGCAACCACACGAGCCCGGCCATGCAGACCGAAGACCCCATGTGTTACCAGGCGTTCCAGGCCAACCCCGACACCATGTGGAACTGGATGAGCGCGCTCCGCGACGGCCTCGGTGGCCAGTTCCAGGCGCGGACCCCCGACGGGACGCTCTGCAGCAACAACCTCTCGAGGAACGCCAGCCTGAACAAGCCCGGGCAGTGGAAGACCACCCCCATCAGCAACAACTTCACTGTCCACCTGTACGACCAGGCGTCCCACGGTGCCGACTACTTCAAGGTCTACGTGAGCAAGCAGGGCTTCAACCCCAAGACCCAGACCCTGGGCTGGGGCAACCTCGACTTCATCACGCAGACCGGCCGCTTCGCCCCGGCGCAGGACATCACGTTCCCCGTCCAGACCTCCGGCTACACCGGACACCACGTCCTGTTCGTGATCTGGCAGGCCTCGCACCTCGACCAGGCCTACATGTGGTGCAGCGACGTGAACTTCGGCTGAGCCGGGGAGCGCCGCACACGACACCGGCCTCTGCCGGGCGCCGGTGACCCGCCGCCCGGTCGACCGGGCCCCGTCGGGGCAGGGGACCCACGTGGTCACCCTGCACCGGCGGGGCTTCCTGCGCTCCCGGCACTGTGACCGGAGACCTCTGCCGGGTCGCTCGTCGGGCTGGATGTCAGGACGCCGTGGGGACAGGGGCGGGTCCGGCACCACCGGTGAGGGTCCGCCGGCCGACCGAGTGAGCAGGAAGGGCGGAAGTCGAAGTGGATCGTTCCGCGAGGAAGCACCGGTTCGGTGCGGTTCCGGCGGGCGATGATCTGCAGGCAAGGCCCGCCCTGCGGACCCGTCGGACAGACCCTGGTCGTCGAACCCGGAGTCTGCCCTCTCGGCACGGGCGCCGCGGGCCCCGTGGAGAGCGGTCGAAGTGGTGGACGGCGGCGGCGAAGTCCGCGATCCGCTCGCCCGGGGCCGGCCCCTGCCGCTGGTCGTCGGCCCTTCCTGGTGTCACGTCACCGAACGGACCGAACGGGCCGAACGGCGACTGCGACCGGTGCCCCAGGGTCACGCCTCGTCCCGGACGAGGTTCCGGCGGCGGCGATCCGCCCTGGAATCGCAGGGCGTTGCTTCACCCCACGCGCACCTTTTCCGCGGAGCCTGTGCGCTCCTCCCCGGCCCGTCCGGAGCACCCCGTTCCTCCAGGACACCCGGTGTTCCGGGCCGGGACGCCCGCGGACACCGCCGTCGGCCGGCTCGCGAGGAGATTTCACCGAACCGTTGAAACACAACTGATTGATGGTTGATGGTTCATCTAAAGCTCCTTCACTTCGGAGCCCTGACCGGAAGGAACCACGACACGATGAAGAGCCGATCCAAGAAACTGGTGCTGGGTGCCGCGGCGGCCGTCGCGGTGAGCCTCGCACTCCCGGCGACCCCCGCCTTAGCCACCGAGGAGATCGACTGCGGCGCCGGTACGGATTCCGTGAGGGTGACGTACCTGGAGAACGGCGCGGAGCGCAGCCGGTGCTGGACCGGACCCGGCGACGTCCCGCTCGAACAGGGCGGTGTCACTTCCTTCTCCTCGGGCGCCCACGAGGTGGTCGTCTTCTGGAGGACGAACTTCGGGTGGGACGTCGCAGTGCTCCCGCCCCATACTCTGGCCCCCTTCAGCGGCGCCGACACCTACCACGTCTACGGTTTCCACGTCAGGTAACCGCTGACGGCGGCCGGCCGGTCCGCCCGGGCCGGGCCGGCCGTTCGCGACGCACACGGTGACGAGGGGTGCTCGCCACCCGGCGGCCGGCGGAACATTCTCGTCCGGGACAGTCCGGGACAGTCCGGGAAATCCCTGGATAGTCCGGGACCGTTCGACGCGGGGGCGGTACGCGCCGGAGAGCGCGTCCAGCTGCCGAGTCCGTCGGCCGCACGCATCAGCACGGTGGAAGCGCAACGCCGCGGCGCGGCCGACGGCCGACCGGTCGTCCACCGGCACGCGTTTCTGCACGGGCGGAGCCGGTCCCGTGCGCGCGGTCGGGCCGTGTTGTCCCGATCGGTTCACGGTGCCGTCCCGGTCGTGCTCCGGCGGAGTGCGCACACCGGGGTCTCGGTTAGCGTTCCTTGCCGCAGGGGCGTACGTCCGTACGGTCGGTACGGCGTGGGCCCTGCTTGTTGTGTTCGGGCTCTGACGCATCACGGGGGTAGGAAGCATGGCCACGGGAAACGGCACGATGCACGACGGATCGGTCAGGCCGTCCGGGACGTCCCGGACGGCCTCCCGCCGGCGTGTGCTCCGGCTGGCCGGCGGCGGTCTCGCGCTGGCCGCCCTGACCGCCGGTACGGTCGGCTGCGACGAGGGAGCGGTGGACGTCGAGGGATCCGGAGGCGCCGGCGGTGAGCAGCCGAAGGGCGACGACAAGAAGCCCGGCGACGGCGACGGCGACGGCACGGGCGGGGACGGCAAGGCCCCGAAGCCGCTGTGGACGAAGACGACCTCGGCCGAGACCTACGGGGACAACGACGAACTCGTGGTCGCCGCCGGCGTCGTGATCGCCAGCGGCAGCCCACTGGCCGCCCTCGACACCGCGACCGGCAGGCAGAAGTGGTCCCTGCCGGGCGGCACGGTCCCCGGAGCGCCCCTGCTCCTCGGCAAGGACACGCTGTACCTGGCCAGTGGCCGGTACGACGGCACCGTCACCGGATACGACCCTGCCTCGGGCAAGGAGACCTGGCGCAGCCGCCTGGGCAGGGGCTACCGGCAGCCGCAGCCGATCGCGGTGGACGAGAAGCAGGTGTACGTCATCGCCGAGATCCTCGAGGACGACGGTTCGTCGAAGACCAACGTCATCGCGGCCCTCGACGGCACCACCGGCAGGATCGCCTGGAAGGAACAGCGCGACCTCGGCACCGTGCAGAACGGCATCCACGCCGCCGTCCGCGGCCGCCGCCTCGTCTACACCGACTTCAAGAAGAACCTCACCGTGCGCGACACCGCCACCGGCGGCCAGGTGTGGACGCGGAAGACGACCGAGACGAACTACGGCTTCTTCGCCGTCCACGAGGACCTGGTGATCGTCCCGCAGGGGAAGAAGCTCCAGGCCTTCGCCCTCTCCGACGGCAAGGAGAAGTGGTCACTGGAAGCGTCGGACCTCGCCCTCTTCAGGGAGCCGGCCGTGGTGGAGGACGTGCTCTACATCGCCGACAGCGCCAGGACGGTACGGGCCGTCGATCCGCGGACCGGCAAGCCGCTCTGGCAGTCCGAGGCCCTCGCGGACGCGGGACTCCAGGTGCCGCGCCAGTACGTCAAGGCGGGCGGCACCCTCTACGGCGCCACCGACCTGGACGAGAAGGGCGGCGTCATCGCGCTGGACGCCGGGACCGGTGAGGTGCGCTGGACGTTCAACGACGGCAGCGGCGACCACCACGCCTGGCTGGTGGCGACCGACGGCGAGCGCGTCTTCGCCCTGCACGGCAGCAAGCTGCACGCGCTGCCGGTGTGACGCACGGGCCGGACGGCCGGACCGGCACACCGGCGGGGGCCGTGCCACCGGCACTGCACCGGGGCAGCTCGGCCGTTTTGCTGAGCCTTCGGCATCTACGGGAGGGTCGTACGCCCGGGGGCGGAAGCGCACCGGGCCGGGTCGTCCCCGGGGAGAACGACCCGGTTCGGTCGGTCCGGTGGCGGCGCGTCAGCAGTTCGGGATCACGGTTCCGTTGTTGTCACGCGCCTCGTCGTTGCCCCAGCGCGAGAGGTAGTACGCGGAGACGTACGCTCCCCGCCCGTTCTTGCCCGCGTAGGTGGTGTCGAGGTCCGTCTTCAGCCACCAGTGGTTGTAGGTGCCGTTCGCGCCGCGGATCTCCTGGCCCCACACCTTGCAGTACACGTAGTTGGTGCCCGCGTTCAGCACGCCCTGCGCGTCGTTGGTGTTCGGCTGTGCGTAGCCCGTGGCGTTGGCGAAGGTGTCGACCCAGTACTTGCCGGTGCCGCCGCAGCCGTTGTCACTGGTCAGATGGTGGCTGCCGTACGAGCCGGGGTAGGCGAGCGCGGTTCCGTTGATCTTGATCTTCTGGCCGACGCCGTTGTAGAGCTGCTCGTAGTGGATGTGCGCGCCGGAGCTGTTGCCGGTGCTGCCGGTGGTGCCGATCTGCTGCCCCTGGCCGACGTACGCGCCGCTGGCGACGGAGAAGGCGTTCAGGTGGAAGTAGTACGTCTGCCAACCGCCGCCGTGGTCGATCTTGATGTAGTTGCCGGCGCCGTTCGCCTGGGAGTGTCGGGTGGCGGTCCCCGGGGCCGAGGCGAGCACGGGCGCGTTGTTGGTGGCGCCGCCGTCACTGCGGACGAAGTCCAGTGCCTCCCGGACCTCGGCCGAGTGGTGGCTGTACGTCCATTTCTGACCGCAGGCGTAGGGGGCCTTGAAGAGGGGCGCGGCCTGGGCGGGCGTCGCCGCGAGCAGGCCGCCCACGAGAGCCACCAGGCCCAGCAGGGCGATGCGTATCGAGCGCAATGCTGTCTCCGAACTGCGAAGTACGTGCGGTGGTGGTGTCAGCGGACGCGGACGGCGCCCAGGATGCCGTAAATTGATGCGTTCACGACAGTATTTTCGGGAAGATTGCCACGGAAGCGCGGCACTGACCTGCCTGCCCTGCCGGACCGGCGCCGTACCGTCCTGGCCCGTTTCGAGCGGGAGGCGAAGACCGCCGCCCGCCTCGACCACACCAACGCCACCACCGTGTACGACACGGCCGTGACGGAGGACGTCTGTTGCCTGGTGATGCAGATCGTCGACGGGGCGACCCTCGACGACGTGGTCGACGGCGCCGACGACGGGCGCCTGTCCGTGCCGACCGCGGTCTCCGTGGCCGTGCAACCGTGCTCGGGGCTCTCCGCCGCGCACGCGGCCGGCCTCGTCCACCGCGATCTCGAGCCGCAGAATGTCATGGTGCGCACCGACGGTCCGGTGAAGGTCCTCGACTTCGGTCCCGTGAAGGTCCTCTCGGACGACGACCCGCAGCCGACCACGACCGGTGAGACGCTCGGCAACGTCGCCCACGCCTCGCCCGAACTCCTTGCCGAGGTCAGGGCGCTGGACGGCCGCAGCGACCTGTACGCGGTGGGGTGCCTGCTGCACCACGTGCTCACCGGCCGGCCCCCTTTCGACGGCTCCGGTCCCGCCGAGATGGTGACCCGGCACCTCACCGCGCCCCCGCCCCGCTTCGCCGACCACGGCGTCGACGCCCCAGCGGCGCTCCAGCACCTGACGCACGCACTGCTCGCCAAGAACCCCGCGTCAACGAGACCGGCAGCGCGCCGGGTGCTGGAGGTGGCCACGCGCCTCCGCACCTCGGCCGGGTCGATGTCGACGACGTGCGACGACGGCGTCCACGGGCACACCAGCGTACCGGTCCTGGAAGTACTGCCAGTCGATTTTCTCGGTGTACGCGTTCATGGCGTGGGCGGCGAGCTTGGTGAACCAGTTGCCCGACTTGATGTCGTCCGCGCTCAGGCCCTTGACGAAGTCCTTGATCTCGGCCTGCTCCTGCTCGACGACCTTCCGGTCGGCGGCTTCGTCCGTGTCGGCAGCGTGCGTCGGCACGTCTGTCACGGCGCGTTCCCCCCTGACCGTTCCGCGGTCGGTCAAGCAGCGCGCCGGCTCACGCCGCACTGAGGCGCCTGTGCACGGGCGCTCGCGGTCGGCCGGGACGCGAGGCGTCGGGTCCGCCCGCTCGCGGCGGACCCGACGCCTCGGCCGTCGCAGCCGTTACGGCCGACGCGGCCCCTGTGAGCCCGCCGGTACTGCGGACATCACTTCACCACGACGTGGTCCCCGGACGACTTCGACGATCCGGTGGTGGTGTTGCCGTGGTACAGCCATCGCCACGTACCCGTCCCGGACGCCTTCACGGTCGTCCTGAGGTTGCCCGAGCTGTTCGAGTACACCTTCTTCACCGTGGTGTAGGAGGTGGTGCCGGCGGGCTTGAACTGCAGGGTCACCCGGCGGCCTCCGTAGGAGCCGTACTTCCTGGTCTCCCAGTTGGCCCGGGTGACCTTTCCGGTCACGGTGATGGTCCTGCCCTTGGCCACGGGTTCGGGCGAGGCGTTGACGGTGAGGCGGGAGTTGCGCTTGACGTGGACCATCAGGCCCTTGTCGTCGACGTCCCCACCGCCGCCCTTGAAGTACACCTCGGCTCCGACCTTCCAGGCCCCGGCCTCACTGTTGCGCATGTCCCACACGTTGGGGTCGAAGTACATCGTCTCGTCGAAGTCGCAGACGCCCGACTTCACCTTGATGCAGTCGCTCGTCTCAATGGCGTGCCACAGCCGGTCAGCCCCCTTGCGGTACAGGAACACCGCCGGCCACTCCCACTTGCGCGTGGTCGTCATTCGGAAGGAGGCGGGCACCGCGACCTCCCCCGACGCCCCGATCACGATCGGCTTGCCGCCGTTCACCTGGACACGGCTGAACGAGACCCCTCCCTCGGTCGCCCCGGCCGGGACCGCGGCCACGGCTGTGAACACCGCCGCCGCACCACCGGCCACGACGACTCTCCAGACCTGCTTCCCCACCTGGTCCCCAATCTGTACGGAAGGACACCGGAGGCTCATCCCTCCAGCGCCTTGAAGACGGTCGGCAACCACACCTGGTTGTAAGCCCGTTGATCACGATGGGGCATCGGACGATCCCCGCCGGGTGCGCAGCTCGCGAACCACATCGTGGACCAAATCGGCACACAGTCGCAGGCCGCGGTGCGCACCGTTCCGTTCCCTGTTCGGATGGCACTCGACCCGAGATCGGCCGACCGGCGTGAATGTGATTGCCGCGAAGGCGGTGCCGGCCCCGTGCGGTGTTACTTTCCGTGGCATGACCGATCACGCGCTACGGTTGTTGCGGCAGGACCGCCGCCTGGCCGAACTGGCGGCTTCCCCCTTCGACTTCGACCTGGATCGCGCCGTTCACGGTGATGTCGAGGAGGTCCGCCTCGCCTCGGGCGGGCCGCTGGAGCCGGTGGCCGGGGACGACATCGGCGGCCCGTACTTCGTGTGCGTGGACTGCTCGGTGCTCTACGCCGACTCGGAGGGCGCTGCGGGGATCATCGACTCCAGTGTGGACGAGGCTCTGGATCTCGTGATAGGCCAGCCCGGCTGGCGCGGCTGCACACGCCTGGCGCCGGACGACGGCGAGGAGGAGATCCTGGCGTGCGTCGCCGAGACCGAGGACGAGATCCGTGAGTACCACGGAATCGACGAGGAGCGGGCCGAGCTCCGTGCGGCGCTGGGCTTCCCGGAACGCTCCCCGGTCGAGCTGGTGCGCGGACTGCGTGCCGCGCTGCTGCGCACCGAGCCGGACTTCGTCCTGCTCGACGCGGATGAGGGATGCGCGTACGACCTGTCGGGCCCGACCGGGCCCCCGCTGTGGGAGCCCGTGCTCGCGGCGGGCCGCGCCGGTCTCGCCCGCCTGCGGGAGGGCGACCCCACGGCATGACGTGAAGTCGCCGAGGACCCGGTCCGGCGCCGGATCACCCTGCGGGCCGCGCAGTTCGACCGCGCCGAGGCCGATCTTGAGCTGCCGCGGCATGAGACACGGTCATCGATGACGGACGAACTGCGGCTCGCGGCCGTGCTGGTCGGGCTCCACGGGGACCCCGGAGATCTGCCGCTGCTGCTCGACGTCCGGGAAACGGACTTCGACACGGGGTGCGGCCTGGGTGGTGTGCCGGAACCGGGTGTGAGCGCGGACGAGTTGCGACGGTGGGCGCGGGAGCTCGACGAGTCGATGTTCGGGACCGACCCGTCGGACGAGCCGGCCTCCACCTGGACCGACCTGGCACGGGAGGCGGGCCTGCTGCCGCGGGCGGAGGACGGCCTGGCCGCCGTGCGCGACGCCCTGGCCGCCCCGGGCGACGACTCGCTGCGCCACTGGCAGCGGGTCAACCTCGGCCGTTTCATCGCCGAGGAGCACTACCGGCTCACCCTCGCCCTGGCCGACGCGGGCCGCCCTGAGGAGGCCCGTGCCCTCTTCACCGCCGCCGATGCCGTGCTCGGCGAGCTCTCGGAGAACGCCGCCAGGAGCGTCCGCGAGCTCGCCGAGCAGACCGCTGCACGAGTGCGGGAGGTCGCCTGAGGCCGGGCAGGGCGGGCGGTCGGTCCGCCAGGAAGCAGGGGCTGCCGAAGCAGTCTTCCCACCCGCTGCTCCGGGCGACGCCCGGGAAAGCTCGGGGCCGTTGTCGCCCGGTTCCCGGGATTCCACGCCACAGCGTCGCGCGATTGCTGGGAGGCGTTCGAGTTCTCGCCGCGCTCCTGTCCGGTGGGCGAGGTCGAGGGTCATGCCCACGGGGGCCGTGATGGAGAGAACGTCTTGGCGGGTGGCGGTGTCCAGGCCGAAGGCGACCGGCCCGTCACCGCCCCGCGACGATTGGCCCGCCTCCTGCTCACCCACCCCGACCGCCTTCGGGACAAGGGCGCGATACTCCTCGCCGAACTCACCGCCGCCTGCTCCGGGATAAAGCAACCAGCATCTCTTGTAAGCGAGTTCGGGCAGTTGCCCACACCTGCTCGCAGACAGCGGGAAGGAACTCGCCACGTGGATCGCACGTGTCCGTACCCGCGCCAAAGGAATCATGAGGCAGATGCATGGCCGTGCGGGCTTCGACCTCCTTCGGCATCGCATCCTCCCGCACTGAACGTCACCCTCCGCTGCCACCGATTACGTTACAGAGCCGCTCGTTTGACAGACCGGAGCCCGGTGGACACGATCTGGTGGGCGGAGCCGGTAGAGGGGACGGGACGGAACATGGCAATGGACGCGCTCGACTGGGCGGGCGACCAGATGTGCGTCACCTTCACCCGGGGCCTGGACCCTGCCGAGGTGTTCACCCGCTACGGCGCAGACCCGGACCGTTCCCGCCTGCTCGACGCGGATGCCGCCTCCGACCTGTCCACAGGGCAGTTCGCCGCAGGGGCGGTGTCGCTCCTACGGGCCGGAAGGCTCGGCGACTGGACGTTCTGCGTCGAGGAGGACGGCGTCATCGGCTCATGGCCCGAACTCCTCGCCGCGCTGTCCCGCGGCACCGAGACCTACAGCGTCCTGTCCACCGAGGGCCTTGCCGTCTTCCAGCACTGGTGCGACGGTCAGTGCCTGGAGAACTTCGAACCCGGTCCGGGACAATCCCGGCCCGAACATTCCGGCCCTTGGTGGGACAGAGCTCAGGAGGCCCTGGCCGAGCACGAGGGCTCCGGAACAGCCCCCGCCGTGGTCGCCCTCGTCCTCGACCATCTCGGCCTCGCCCTGGACGACGCGACCCTGGCCGCCCCCTGGCCCACCCTGACCGTTGCGGAGGACGACGCCCCGTCCGCGCCACGCGGTGACTCCTACGCGGGCGAGGGCCCGGTCCCGCCGGGCGTCATCGAGATCCTGTAGGTCCTCGGGACGTCTCCGTCGCCTCGTGTCCGTCAGGAGGCCGGCAACGGGTTTCGGCCTCCGGTACAGGCCGCTCCCTCCAGCACCGTGATGCCGGTGATCGGCGGCCTGCCGTACAGGACGAGGGTCTCGCCGGCGAGGGCGATGGCCCGCGACGGGTCACCTGCGCGGGACCGGAGTACGACGGACGGTAGGCGACCTTGTGCTGGGCGGGGTGCAGGAAGATCCGCCAGACGGTGAACGGCTTGTCGAGGATGTCACGCAGTTCGTCGGCGTCCGTGACGACGGCGATCCGGGTGCGGGTGTGCGCGATGGCGGTCGCGTAGTCGGTGGTGTCGACGGGCTCCTGCGAGGCCGCGTCGGCCAGCGCCGGCACGACGACCTCCTGCCACGTCTGCTCGACGCTCGCGCCGAGGGCCAGGTGCTCCAGCACCTTGTACTGGTCCGGCGGGAAGAACCGCCCGAAGACGTCGAGCTGTTCCAGACTGGTCAGTACGCGTGCCTGTGCGAGGGTGGTGGCGTCGATGCCGAGTGCGGCCATCTCCCCGTCGGAGACCTTCGCGAAGAGCCGCTGCTCCTCGGCGGGCGCGACGCGTTCGTAGGTGGGGGTCAGCTCCTCCAGGGTGGCGATCTCGCGGAGCTCCATGGCGCCGGTGACGGCGTTGATGGTCGCCTTCTGCCGCACCGCCCACTCGGTGGCCTCGTCGTGCGGACCGACCCGGAGCAGCACGAAGGTGTCGCCCGTTTCGGGCGCGAGGACCACGCCGCGGTACCCCTGGGTGATCCGGATGGTCCGGATCTTCCGGTCCCTGGCGCCCTTGAGGGATTCCAGCTTCAGGCCGGGGTTCTTGAAGAGCTGGTCGAGGGTGAGCCGCTCGAACTTCTACCAGGCGTCGAAGACGCCGTTCCTGACGTGCTTCTCGAGCTTCTCCAACTGCTGACAGAAGGCCTTGTCAAGGGCGAGGCGCGGCATGCCGGGATTTTAGGCCGTTCCGGCATGGCCGCGGTCGGGATTCGCGTGATGACGAGTCCGGCCGCGGCCTGGCCGACCACGTCCACATCGACCCCTGTGATCATCTGGATCGCGTCACGCCAGTCCGCGCGGCCTTTCCGAACACCGCCGGTGACTACCGAGCCATCGACGTCACCGCGGGCGAAGGCCGCGACCGAGTGGTTGTCGCTCTCCGGGTACCGGTCGCGTACGCACGTCCGGAGGTCGGCCGGTTCGGGCAACCGCTGACTGGCCGGAGGAATGTGCCTCTGAGTGACCTGTTGCTCACAGAGGAGTGTTCACAGTGGAAGCCTCACAAGGTCTCTTCCCAATGACGCTGCCAAGTGCGAAACGGAAGTGTGTCGTTGATGGTGTGAGGAGTTGGTGTGTCGTGTTCAATGACCGTCAGAGGTGGCTAACCTGGTCATAAAACGCACAAACCGGTGGGGGAAAGTGTGAAGCAGTCCAATGAGCCGGTCGTCTCTCCGGTGGAAGACCTGCTGCAGGGCAAGATCGTCATTCCGTCCATCCAGCGTGACTTCGTCTGGATGCGCACCGATGTGCGTGACCTCTTCGACTCCCTTTACCGGGGCTACCCCGTGGGCGCGCTGCTCCTGTGGGAGACGAATCTGGAGGTGCCCTTCCGGACCGCGGCAGTCGTCCAGTCCGCCAAGTCCTCCCGGAGGCCGCTGTATCTCCTGGACGGACAGCAGCGGCTCACCTCGCTCGCATGGGTCTACCGGCCCGAGTCGAAGGCTGATGGCCGTTTCATCGACCTCCGCTTCGACGTGCGGACCGAGGAGTTCGTCAACCCGAGCGCGGTGCAGCGCAAGGACCCGCTCCTGATCCCCGTTTCCACGATCCTGCAAGAAGGCGTCCAGTTCTACGAGCTCCTCATGGACGCCGGTGTCGAAATGGGGCACCCCGATTTCAGGGAGTGGACCAAGCGGCTTCAACGGGTCAACGACATCCGCAAGCAGCAGATCGTGGTGATCACCTACAGCTCCGACGACTACGAGGAGGTCGCCGAGGTCTTCGCACGTCTCAACAAGGGCGGGCGCCGGCTGTCCAAGGGCGACCTCGTCTACAGCGCGATCGCCGCCCGATGGGCGGAGGGCCTGCAGACGATGGACGCCTTCCACGACGAGTTGAGGGACATCGGCTTCGGACTCGACCGGGAAGCGGTTCTGCGTCTCATGAGTCTGCTCGCGGGGACAACGGCCCGCCACATCAAGCTGATCGGTTCCACCATGGACGGGGCCGCTCTCAAGGAGGCGTGGCAGGCCACGGAAACAGCCTTGCGTCTCGCCGTCGACTTCCTTCGCGGAGAGTGCGGTATTCCCCGATCGGACGTACTCACATCACCGAACGTCGTGGTCGTCCCCGCGCTGCTCCTCCATCACCGTCAGGGGAAGCTGCAGCCCGAGGAGGTCGGACTGCTGCGCCGATGGGTCTACACCGCGATGGCCTTCAGCCACTACTCCCTGCAGGTGGAGGGGAAACTCGATGCCGAGGCGCGGCTGGTCAAGGAGCGGACAGGGGAGCGCCTGTTCACCGAGCTCATCCGCCGTGCCTTCGGCCCGCGCTCCGTGGACAGCCCGATCCACCCGCGGGACCTGGAGCAGAAGTACTCGACCCATCCCTTCTTCCGTCTCCTCTACATCGCCGCACTCGAAATGAGGGCCAAGGACTGGGTGACCAACACCGCGATCAACGACCGGCCCGTCAACTCCCGTGCCAAGATCGAATTCCACCACGTCTTTCCTCAGGCGCGCGTCCAGTCGACGTTCCCCAAGGAAGAGTGGAACAGCCTGGCCAACCTCGCCTTTGTGACGGGCCATACCAACAAGGTGATCTCCTCCAAGCTGCCTGCGGAGTACATGGCCGGGATCGCGCCGGAGCGGCTGGCCGAGCAGTGGATTCCCGGCGACCCGGAACTGCGCTCCCTGGACCGCTTCCCCGCATTCCTGACCGCCCGGAGGCATCTGATGGCCAACGCCCTCAACCGGCTGCTGGGCCTGCCCGACTACACCGGCCAGGTCGTCCGCCAGGAGACCGACGAGCCGCCGGCCGACGAAGAAGTGATCGCGGAGGAAACGAACGCGCCGACGCCGACTCGGAATTGATGCCGACAGGCTCTGCGGGGAGCCACGTGGACCTGTCATAGGTTTTCTGCGGTTACTGCCCGCAGTCGGCCTCCACAGGAATGGCGGGGGTCGTCACCTCCGCGAGACGTACAGCCAGAGCCCGTCGCTTCGTTGACCGAGGCTGTTGGCTGAAAAGTCGGTCACGGTGCCGGTCGTGGCGCACGCGTCTGCGCGGAGGGATTCCCCGAGGGCTCACTGGACCAGTTCGATGTGGGGGTGGGAGGGGTCGGCCGGGCAGGCGTGGAGCTGGAGGTGGTAGCCGCCGACGATGTCGATCAGGGTGAAGTTGCCGTCCCGGGTGCCCAGGGGAGGCGGGGCCGGGTTCGCCGGTTCCTCCTCGGCGATCCAGGACGCGCCGATGCCGTCCCATTCCGAGGAGGCGATGGTGAGGAGCGGGACCTCCTCGGTACCGCACTCGGGGCAGGGGCGGTCGACGGGGTCGATGTCACCCCAGCTGGTCCAGCCGCCGGTCTTCCAGCCGGGAGCGGTGGAGAGGCCGCCCAGATAGAGCTCGTCCAGATCATCCATGCCGTACTGCGCGGGGTCGACCGTCCCCCAGCGGCTCGTGTCCTCCAGCTGAGCCCGAAGCTCCTCGTCCAGCTCCCCGGGGTGGGGGAAGTCGGTGACCTGCTCCGGGGAGAGCAGACACGGCTCCGGGAGGTAGGAGCCGTCCTGGATGACCGGCGGCTCGGGCGGTGCGTCGAGGACGTCGGTGACGGCGGCGGAGGAGCGCCAGAAGAGCGCGGTCCTGGGGTGAGGGCGTTCCGCGTGGTCGAAGGGGCACCACAGGACCTGGAGGAGGTCCGCGTCGGTCGGGCGGGGAAAGGGAACGTCCCGGGCGTGGAGCTGGGCGACGGGCAGGAGGGGGATCGGGCCGTCGAACCACGGGCGGCCCGCCCCGATCCGTTCCCAGACCGCCTGTTCCTCGGGGGTCCGCCGGGGTGCCTCGGGGTCGAGGCGCAGCCGCTCGGCCGATGCGGCACGGACGCGGCGGAGGAGCCGGACGTCGTCCGGGGAGTGGACCGTCCGCGCCGCGCGCCTGTCGTGCGGCGCGTCGCAGTACGGCCACGGCTCGTCGGCGGGCCACAGCAGCGGTCCGCCCACGGAACTGTCGTGCACGGTCGGGGACCCGGGGCGCGGGTGCAACCGGGTCGCCGTGCGTGCCAGCGGAGCCAGTTGAGGGAAGAGCGCGGTCACGTCGACCGGCCGCGGCGGGGTGGTGAAGGTGGCGTTCACAGCGGTGATGCTGCCAGCAGCCTCTGACAACGGGTGCACCGATCCACGTCGGCCGGCATCACACGGCTTCCCGGGTCGGCAGTTCCTCGGCCGGAGCGAGGAAGTTCAGGCCGTGATGGCGGTGTTCGCCGGAGTGGTTCCGCCGGTCGGCCTTCCCAGTGCGGCGCTGGGGCTCACACGCTCACCGCACTGAGCGTTCCAGGTACCAGGCCCGGATGCGGACGACGAACCGGGCGGACAGCAGGCGTCCGTCGGCCGGCTGCCGACCGGGCCGTACCGGTCACCCGCCGTCGAGTTCCTGGCGGAGCATGGCAAGGACCTCCGCGGCCTCCACGGCCACGTCGTGGTGCGGGCCGTGGACGAGTACGACGTCCTCGTACAGCGCCTCCAGGCAGGCCCGGGCCTCCCGCGGGTTGCCCCGGCCGATCAACAGCACGCCGATGCCGCGGCGCAACTCCACGGCCGCGTCGCTGACGTCGCTCTCGACGGCCCGTTCCACCTCGAGGACCCCCTGGAGCTCCGCCAACGCCTCGGATACCTGACCGAGTTCGCCGCGGCAGCGGGCGGCCTGGGCGCGGCAGTCGCGGGCAGCCTCGCTGGTGGGCCCATTGATGCGGGCGAACGCCTCGGCCAGCGCCTCGAACTCGGGCAGGGCCGCCCGGTGGTCGCCCGCCGGCTGCCGGCTGACCGCCTGGCGCTGCCGCAGCCGCAGGACTGCAATGAGCTTGCCGACTCGTATGGGCC
The DNA here is from genome assembly GCF_001419695.1 of Streptomyces prasinopilosus. Taxonomy (GTDB): domain Bacteria; phylum Actinomycetota; class Actinomycetes; order Streptomycetales; family Streptomycetaceae; genus Streptomyces; species Streptomyces prasinopilosus. Next base: position 7,944 of record NZ_LIRG01000151.1, on the reverse strand, counting down.
GGAGGGCCGCCAACGACTGCACCCGTCCACCCGTACGGAGTGACAGCACTCGCCGGTTCCACCGGTCCATGCCGGGCCGAGCCCGGGAGTGGCCGCGCAGGGAGGGGAAACAGGGCACCCCCCGGTGTCCTGTCCTTTCGGCCGGCTCTTCACCTGCGGCGCCACCGACAACGGCGAGTACCTGTTCCGGGTCGCCGGCCCCACGGACGCTCCCGGTCACTGGCACGCCGTGGTCGACGGGGCGCGTGACTCTGGCTGGTTCACCTACGACGGGCCCCTCAGCCATCGGCTCACCGGACGACCCCGCGCAAGGCCGGCCGGCCGCGGTCAGTCGCGCGTGGTGGTCTCCCGGACCCACGGCAGCGCGAACCGCTCCAGCAGCACCAGGGCGAAGTAGAGCAGGATGCTCACCAGCCCGATCAGGATGATCGCCACCCAGGCGGTGGCGACGTCGCCGACCCCGCCGGCCTGCACGATCAGATAGCCCAGCCCGCTCTCACCGGCCTGGAACTCGCCGATGACCGCGCCGATCGCGGCGAGCGGCATGGCCACCTTCAGCCCGACGAAGATCTGCGGCAGCGCGGCGGGCAGCCGTACCTTCCGGAACGTCTGCCAGCGGGAGGCGTCCAGTGAGCGTGCCAGCTCGGCCAGGTCCGCCGGGGTCGACGTGAGACCGGTCGCGGTGGAGAGCACGATCGGGAAGAAGCAGAGCAGGAAGACCATGGTCAGGACCGGCTTCTGCCCCCAGCCGAGCGCCCCCACGAGCAGGGGTCCGAGCGCGATCTTCGGAACCGCGTTGACGGCGACCAGCAGCGGCGTGAACATCCGTTCCAGGAGGGACGAGGCGGCCAGGGAGAGCCCGATCAGCACTCCGCAGACGGTGGAGAGGGCGAAGCCGGCGACCGTCTCCACCGTGGTGTCACCGGTGTGCTCGAGGAACCGGGCCGGGGTCGCGGTGAAGGCCGAGAGCACGGCACCCGGCGGGGGCAGCAGCGCCGGGTGGACCACCGTCAGGACCGAGGTGAGCAGCCACCACACGCCGAGGGCGACGAGCAGCCCGGCCGAGGGCAGCAGCACGGTGCCCGCGCCCGTCCCGCGCCGCGGACCGGACCGCGGCACCGGCACGGGTGCGGGTGCGGGCACGGACACGGGTTCCGACACCGGCTTCGGCACCGGTACCGGCTCCGGGCCCGGCATCGGCTCCGGCACCGGAGCCTGTCGCCGTGGCGAGGGTCCGGTCGTCCCCTCCTCGGAGGCCCGGCCCTCCCTTTCCCCCGAGCCGCTCAGCACGGAGCCGGGGCGACGGCGTGGGCGCTCTCCGCCGGTCGGCGGCGGGGAGCGACCGTGCGGGTGGTCAGGGCGATCACGCCTTCGGCACGAGGTCGAAGTCGATGATCTGCTCGGGGGTCACGTCCCGCGGCAACGCGTCCGCCTCCCGCAGCATCGCGATGCTCTTCGCGACCCGCCCGGCGTCCAGTGTCCCGATCGTGGAGCCGGAACCGCCGGGCGCCACGTACGCGGCCATCAGCTCCAACTCGGCCGCCGCGGCCGCCGGGTCCGTGGCGTCCACGTTCCGGCCCAGGATCTCGGCGGCCTCCTCGGAGTGGGCCAGGCTGTACTCCAGGCCCTCGAGCAGTGCGGCGGAGAACCGCTTCACCATCTCCGGCTCCTCCTCGGCGAGCTTCGTCGAGGTGATCAGTACGTTTCCGTAGAGGTCGGGCATCACATCGCCGTACGGCAGGAGGACGGCCTTCTTCCCGGTCACCGCCTCGACGGTCGGCTCGCCCACCACGAACTGGCCGATGCCGTCCACCGTGCCACTGGCGAGTGTGCCCATCAGGGTCTGCGCGTCGCCGTTGACCCAGGTCACCTCGCCGGCGTCCACCCCGGCCAGCCGGGCGTACGTCGGGAAGAGGCTGCGCACGACGGAACCGGGTGTGTCGGCGAGCCGCTTGCCCTCCAGGTCCTCCGGGTCGGTGATCCCCTCGCCCTCGGTGGTGGCGATCGCGGCCATGGTGCGCTGCTGGATGGCGGCCACCGCGACGAAGTCCTTCGTCCGGCCGCTGCCCATCTGCAGCAGACCGCCCGTCAGGTCGATCGGCCCGAACTGCGCCCGGCCGCTCGCGACGGCCGGTATCACGCCGCCGGTGCCCTGGCCCGGCTTGATCTCCACGTCGAAGCCGGCCTCCTCGAAGAACCCCTTGTCCTTCGCGACCCAGGCGTACGCGTCCCGGCCGAAGTTGCCGAAGGAGGTCAGGTAGGTCACCTTCTCCTTCTCCGCCTTCGTGCCGTTCGCGCCGGAAGCCGTGCCGGAGCCGGATCCACCGCACCCCGCCACCAGCGTCAGCATCGTGGCGAGGGCCGTCGCGGCGACCGTACGGGCGAGTCTGCTCATGTGCACCGTGTTGTCCTTTCCGACCGCCGGCCCGCGCCGGCGAGGGGAGTCGAGACGGAACGGCGTGAGGAACCGCCGCAGTGCAGGACACTTCGCGCGAGCGACAGCGTACGAGAATCCCGCCCGCGTGACACCGGGTGCGGGGAACCCGCCGGTACGACGCCGGGTACCGCCGGGCCGCCGATCCGGCTAACCTGACGGCGCTTCACGCGTCGGACGGCGTCGTCCGCCACCGGGGGCGGAGGACGGGGGGAGGGCTCCGGATGATCGGCATCTCCGGGGTGTCCCGGACCTTCAGCAGCCGGTCCGGTTCCACGGTGGCGCTCCAGGGCATCGACCTCCACATCGCCGAGGGGGAGTTCGTGGCGGTGGTGGGCCGGTCCGGATGCGGGAAGTCCACTCTGCTCAGACTGGTCGCCGGACTGCTGTCGGCCTCCGAGGGCCAGATCACCGTCGGCGGCGAACGGGTCACCGGAGCCCGGCGGGACGTCGCCATGCTGTTCCAGCGGCCGGCCCTGCTTCCCTGGCGGTCCGTCCTCGACAACGTCCTGCTGCCCGTCGAGATCTTCGGCGGGCGCAGGGCCGAGCACCGGGACCGGGCGTACCGGCTGCTGGAGACGGTCGGCCTGGCCGGCTTCGAGAAGCACCGCCCGCACGAACTCTCCGGCGGCATGCAACAGCGCGTCTCGTTGTGCCGGTCGCTGATCGCCGGGCCCCGCGTCCTGCTCATGGACGAACCGTTCTCCGCCCTCGACGCGCTCACCCGCACGGAACTCGCGGCGGAACTGCAACGGGTCCACACGGAGAACTCCGCCACGGTCGTCTTCGTCACCCACTCGATAGACGAGGCGGTGCTGCTCGCCGACCGCGTGGTGGTGCTCAGTCCGCGCCCGGGACGGATCCGCCAGATCGTCGACATAGGCATCCCCCGGCCCAGGACGCTGGGCCGCACCGCGCATCTCGACGAAGTGGCCCGGTGCGGCGCCGAACTGCACGACCTGCTGAGGGAACGGGACGCGCCGGCGCAGGCCGGGAGGGAAGGGCGATGACCGTGCGGATCTGCGTCTTCACCGAACCCCACCGCGGAGCCGACTACGACGACCAGCTGCGCTTCGCACGCCTCGCCGAGGCCGGCGGGTTCGAGGGTTTCTTCCGGGCCGACCACTACCAGGCGATGAGCGCCGATCCCGGACTGCCCGGCCCCACCGACGCGTGGCTGACGCTGGGGGCACTCGCCCGGGAGACCTCCCGGATCCGGCTGGGCACCCTGGTCACCTCGGCCACCTTCCGGCTCCCCGGCCCGCTGGCCGTGATGGTGGCCCAGGCCGACCGGATGAGCGGCGGGCGGGTGGAGCTGGGCATCGGCGCCGGCTGGTACGAACGGGAACACACCTCGTACGGCATCCCGTTCCCGGCCCTCGGGGAGCGCTTCGACCGGCTGGAGGAACAACTGGCCGTGATCACCGGCCTGTGGCGGACCCCGGTCGGTGAGGGGTTCAGCCACCACGGTGCCCACTACCGGCTGGTCGACGCGCCCGCCCTGCCGAAACCGGTGCAGGTGCCGGGGCCGCCGATCATCGTCGGGGGCAGCGGCCCTCGACGCACCCCGGAGCTGGCCGCCCGGTACGCCGACGAGTTCAACATGCCCTTCAAGTCGGTGGCGGAGACGGCGCGGGCCTACCGGCGGGTGGCCGAGGCGTGCGAGCGGACCGGGCGGGCCGGCACCGGCCGGCCACCGCCGGTGCTCTCGGCCGGTGTCGTGGTCGCGATCGGCCGCACCGACGCGGAGGCGCGACGGCGGGCCGCCCCGCTGCACGCCAGGAGCGCGCTGCCGCCGGAGGACCCGGTGGTCGGCTCCCCGGCCCGGCTCGTCGACCGGCTCGGCGAGTTCGCCGCGATCGGCGCGAGCCGGATCCACCTGCGCCTGACCGACCTCACCGACCTCGACCACCTCGAACTCCTCGCGAGCGAGGTGCTCCCGCACCTGGAGGACGCGGCGCCCCCGGCGCCCCTCGCGTGAGGCCGCCCGCCCCTCGGTCGCCCGCTCCTCGGTCGCCCGCTTCCACGACGCGAGAGCGGGAGCCGTCCCGACGGCCCTTCCGCCGTGGTCACGAAGCAGCCGCGACAACGACACCGCGGCCCTCTTCCCCCGCACACGGGGAAGAGGGCCGCGGTGGGACGCGGACGGCTCAGGGGGCCACGGTGGCGGCGGGGGACTCGCCGTCCCGGCCGGCGGGGGCGTCGCCGCCGGCGGGCGTCTCTCCCTCGTCGAGGGCGATGTCCTTGGTCTCCTTGCCGATGAGCAGCGAGACCAGGGTCAGCAGCGCCATCGCCGAGAGGTAGACGCCGACCAGCCACGGCGAGCCGTCGGCGGCCTCCCACAGCGCCACCGCTATGAACGGGGCGACGGCCGCGCCGAGGATCGAGCTGACGTTGTACGAGATGCCGGAGCCGGTGTAGCGCACGCTCGTCGGGAACAGTTCCGGCAGGAGCGCGCCCATCGGGCCGAAGGTCATGCCCATCAGCGTGAAACCGAGCACCAGCCACAGCACCACGCCGAGCGTGCCCATGCCGATCAGCGGCACCCACACCAGCCCGAAGACCAGGATCGCGGCGGTGACCCAGATCAGGGTGGCGCGACGGCCGTACTTGTCGGCGAGCGGGCCCGAGATCAGGGTGAACGCGGCGAAGAACAGCACTCCGAAGATCATCATCAGGACGAAGGTGGTGTAGCTGTACCCCAGACCGGGCACGGCGGCGTCCGTCGCGGTACGGCCGTAGCTCAGCGAGAACGTGGTCATCAGGTAGAAGAGCACGTACGTCGCCAGCATGAAGAAGGTACCGAGGATCAGCTGCTTCCAGTGACTGCGGAAGACGGTGGCCAGCGGCAGCTTCCGCACCAGCCCGGCCTCACGGGTCTTGGAGAAGACCGGCGCCTCGACCAGGCGCATCCGCACCCACAGGCCGATCACGACCATCACGGCCGAGAACAGGAACGGGATGCGCCAGCCCCAGCTCAGGAAGGCCTCGGAGGGCTGCGAGGGGTCGGCGCCCGCGCTGGACGGCAGGAGAGCGCCGATGATCAGGAAGAGGCCGTTGCCGATGATGAAGCCGAGCGGGGCGCCCAGCTGCGGGAACGTTCCGTAGAGGGCGCGCTTGTTCTTCGGGGCGTTCTCCGTGGCCACCAGCGCGGCGCCGCTCCACTCGCCGCCGAGCGCGAAGCCCTGGGCCAGCCGCATCAGCACCAGGAGCGCGGTGGCGATCCAGCCCGCCTGCTCGTAGGTGGGCAGCACGCCGATGAGGAACGTGGCGATGCCCATGGTGAGGAGCGACGCCACCAGCGTGCCCTTGCGGCCGAGCCGGTCGCCGAGGTGCCCGAAGACGACGGCACCGATCGGGCGCGCGACCATCGCGGCGCCGAACACGGCGAACGACGAGAGCAGCGCCGTGGTCGGGTCGCTGTTCGGGAAGAAGAGCGAGGGGAAGACCAGGACCGCGGCGGTCGCGTAGATGTAGAAGTCGTAGAACTCGATCGTCGTGCCGATGAGGCTCGCGACGAGGACACGGGACCGCGAGTTGGCGGGGGCCTGGGCCGGACTGGTGGCTGGTGCGGACATTTTTCGATCTTTCGCACGAGGGCGGAGAACAGGCACCGGCGGTGTGCGCCGGCGGCCCGCGCGGCACCGGGCTCCCCCGAAGGGAACCGCATGTACCGTACAGGCGCCTTCAGGCTCTCAGACATCTCACTTGTCAGTCGTCGCGTATCAGGATGTGGGACGAGGTGAGGCGATGCCGAGCGCCCCGGTCCCGTGCCGCCGGGTGACGGGAAGCAACTCCCCTCCTCATCGGAGACCGCACGGTGCACGGCGCATGGCGGACGGCGCACGCCGTACGACGAACGGCCCGCGGCACGGGCCCGGGAGGAACCCCGGGCCCGTGCCGCAGGCCGTTGTCATGACGCCGTACCGGAGAGCCGCCGTGCCGGAGCGGCGCCGGATCGCGGTGCCGCCGGTGGTACCGGAGGGGCCGGGTCAGTCGAGGGTCTCGGCCTCCACCGGCTTCGGGATCATGAGGGACGTCGCGAAGGCGGCGGCCAGGATGACGACCCCGGTGATCATGCCGGCGGTGTAGTCGGAGGGCGACGTGGGATCGTCGGGCAGGGCCGCCGTCTTGACCGCGTACAGCAGCGCGAAGCTGAGACCGGCGCCCAGGTTGAACGCCCCCGCGTTGAGGCCGGGCAGGAACCCCGGATTCTCCTTGGGGGACAGGACGATGCCGAGCCCGTTGAGCACGATGTTCGCCACGCCCGCGTAGGCGACGCCGACCAGGACCGAGGTCAGCAGCAGCATGGCGCGGGACTGGGAGTCGATCGTCAGGATCATCAGGACGACCGCCGCCACGGCCCCGATCAGCCCGAACCGCAGGATGCGGCCGTACCCGAAGGTGGCGGCGAGCCGGCCCGCGAGGGGCCCCATGGCCAGGCCGGCCAGGGCGTACGGCGTGAGGGTCCACCACGCGGACTGTTCGGCGCTCATGCCGAGTCCGGCGTTCCCGTCCTGGGCGAGGGCCGGGATCAGCCCGTTCATGACGGCGAACACGCCCGTCATGGTGAGCAGGGTGGTCAGCAGGGTCGCCCAGGTCGAGCGCTGCTTCAGGTGCCGGGTGGCGACCAGCGGATGCCCGCTGCGGTTCTCGGTCCGCCAGAACAGGGCGAAGGCGACCGCCGCGACGACGACGAGGGCGGTCACGAGGAGCCAGTCGGCGCCGGCGAGCTTGCCGGCCTCGTTCAGCGCCACGAGCAGCGAGCCGACCGACACGACGAGGAGCGCGACGCCGGGCCAGTCCATCCGGGTCGCGGCGGGCGCCTTGGTCTCGGGGGTCAGGGTGGCGACCAGGACGGTGGCGAGGACCGCCACGACGGCCATCGTCCAGAAGACCGACCGGAAGCCGTAGGTGTCGGCGAGGAAGCCGCCGGCGAGGGCGTCGACACCGGCGATGCCGCCGTTGACGGCGGTGATCACACCGAGCAGGGTGCCGTACCGCTTCGGTTCGGTCACCTCCTGCCGCAGCATGATCAGGCAGAGGGGAACGACCGGGCCGGACACGCCCTGGATGATGCGGCCGACGAACAGCACCGGCACGCTCGGCGCCAGCGCGGCGACGACGCAGCCGACGGCCATCAGGGCCAGCATGCCGGCCAGGACCTTGCGCCGGCCGATGACGTCGCCCAGCCTCGGCAGGAAGAGCGAGAACAGGGCCGCCGAGGTGAAGAACGCGGTCTGGGTGAGCCCGATCTCGGCCGAGCTGGCCCCGAAGCTCTCCTCGATGTTCTTCAGCGCGGGGCTGAGCATGCTGGCGTTGAGCTGGAAGGCGAAGCAGGCCGCGAGGAGGGCGGTGAGCAGCACGCCCACGCGGGTGGTGCGGCGGCCCGGAGCCCCGCCGGGCCGGCTGCTCGTGGTGGTGGGTGCGCTCATGCCTCGACGTCGCCGATCCGCTCGAGGGCGTCCACCACGAGGTCCCAGAACCGCTCGCGGTCGAGCTCGACCGCG
>NZ_LIRG01000150.1 GCF_001419695.1 Streptomyces prasinopilosus | reverse complement strand
GTCCGCCGGCCGGCGGACACCCCCTTCCACGTCCCGGGGACGGAGGAACTCAGCCCTTCAGCTCGTCCGCCACCAGTTCCGCGATCTGGACGGCGTTCAGGGCCGCGCCCTTGCGGAGGTTGTCGCTGGAGACGAAGAGGGCCAGGCCGTTGTCGACCGTCTCGTCGCGGCGGATGCGGCCGACGTAGGACGGGTCCTGGCCCGCCGCCTGGAGCGGGGTGGGGATGTCGCTGAGGGCGACACCGGGGGCGTGGGACAGCAGCTCGGCCGCGCGCTCCGGGCTGATCGGACGGGCGAAACGGGCGTTGATCTGCAGGGAGTGCCCGGAGAAGACCGGGACGCGCACACAGGTGCCGGAGACCTTGAGCTCGGGGATGTCCAGGATCTTCCGGGACTCGTTGCGCAGCTTCTGCTCCTCGTCGGTCTCGTTCAGACCGTCGTCCACGATGCTTCCGGCGAGGGGCAGCACGTTGAAGGCGATGGGACGCTTGTAGACGGCCGGCTCCGGGAAGTCGACCGCGCCGCCGTCGTGGGTCAGCTGGTCGGCGTCGGCGACGACCTTCTGGACCTGGCCGTGCAGCTCCGCCACGCCCGCCACCCCGGAACCGGACACCGCCTGGTACGTGGCGACGACCAGCGCCTCCAGGCCGGCCTCGGCGTGCAGCGGACGCAGCACCGGCATCGCGGCCATCGTGGTGCAGTTCGGGTTGGCGATGATGCCCTTGGGGCGGTCCGCGATCGCGAGCGGGTTCACCTCGGAGACGACCAGCGGCACCTCGGGGTCCTTGCGCCACGCCGAGGAGTTGTCGATCACGACCGCGCCCTGCGCGGCGACCTTCTCGGCCAGCGCCTTCGACGTCGCGCCGCCCGCCGAGAACAGCACGATGTCCAGCCCGGTGTAGTCGGCGGCCGACGCGTCCTCGACCGTCACGCCGTCCAGCTCCGTGCCCGCCGAACGGGCCGACGCGAACAGGCGCAGCTCGGTCAGCGGGAAGTTCCGCTCCTTGAGGATGCCGCGCATGACCGTGCCCACCTGACCGGTGGCTCCGACGATTCCGACCCTCACGGCTTCTCCCTCACTGGCTGCTGCGTCCCGTGCCGCACGCGACCGACGCATACGGCGTACATGTGCCCTTTGCCCGACGGCCGGGCGTTTCCATCATGCGGCCGACCACGGCCCGCCTGTCCAATTCTTTGCGCCCCCTGCCCGCACAGTGGGACGCGCGGGCCGGGACCACCGGTCGCGGACCTGCGGTCGCCACCCCCTTGAGCTGCAGGAATTCGCTCCCCGAGGGCCGGCGGCCGCAAGGTTCCCTGCCCAGCCCGGCCCTGCCCACACGGAGGTGTGACGTACGCCTCTGCCCGGTTCGCCGGGCGGGCGAACGTTCCGGGCCCCGCCGGCGTCGTAGGGGAAACGGCACGAGGGGGGTGGGCAGTGCTGCGCGGAAGGATCCGGCGTGGCCGGCAGGCGCACGGCGCCGCGGAGGACGACCCGCTGGACCCGGCGCAGGAGCGCCGGGTCCGGGCGGTGCTCGCGCTCGGCGGGGTGCCGCAGGCGGACCTGCCGGACGGGGTGCAGCAGGTCCGGCTGCGGCTGCTGGAACGCACCGCCGGCGGCCGGGAGGCGCCGCGGGACGTCTCGGCGTGGGCGGCGGTCGTCGCCTCGAACCTCGCCATGGACTGGCACCGGGCCAGACGCCGCCAGGAACGGCTCGGCGAACGCCTCGCCGCACTGCGCCCCGCCGGGCCCACCACCGACGAGGAGAGCCGCCTGCTCTCCCTCGCCGTCGCCCGGGGCCTGGACGGGCTGCCGGACGCCCAGCGCCAGGTCGTCGTGCTGCGCTTCTACGCCGACCTCCCGGTGCGCTCGATCGCCGAGCGGCTCGGAGTGCCGGAGGGCACGGTCAAGAGCAGGCTGCACACGGCGGTCCGGGCCCTGCGCGCCCGCCTGCACGAGGACGAGGTGGTGTGACGTGAGCGTCCACGACGACCACGACGACGCCCGGGACGGCACCGGAGACGAGCACGGCACCGGGTACGGGGGCGCCGCACACGAAGGCGCCCGGCACGAGGGCGCCGAGTACGGGGGCGTCGACGCCCTCATGGCCGCGATCCTCGGCGAGCCGCTGCCCGCGGAGGCCCGGCGGGACCCGGCGTTCCTGGCCGCGCGGGACGCGGCGGCCGCCGACGTCGCCGTGCTGCGGGAGCAGCTGGGGCTCATCGGGGACATGCTGGCCCGGGAGGCGGAGCCCGGTCCCGCACCGGTGCGGTCCCTGCCCGCGGCCGCCCCTCGGCCCGGCCGTATCACTCCGCCCCGCCGTGCCCGCCGGCCGCTGAAGGTCGCCCTCGGCGCGCTCGTCGCGGCGGCGGCCGCCTCGGTGGTCCTCGGCACCGGCTGGCTCGTGACGCGGGCCGGGCAGGGCGACACCGCCTCCTCGGGAGCGGGCGTCACGGCCGAGGACGTGGCGGACGCCAAGCGGCAGGAGGCCGGTACGGCCTTCGGCAGCGCCGGCTACCTGGCCTGCGCCCGGCTCGTCGTGGAGGGCACGGTGACGGCGGTGGAGCCGGTGCCGGGCGCCGGGCGGGACCGCGTCACGCTGGAGGCGACCCGCCGCCACAAGCCGGAGCCGGACCGCAGAGACCTCGAACGGGATCCGGGCGAGGTCACCTTCCTGGCCGAGGCGGACGGCGCACCCCGGCTGCGTGCCGGCGACGAGGTCCTGGTCGGCCTGCCCCGCGAGGGCTCCGTCCCGGACGCCGTGGTCGTCGGCGAGGAGGACATCGCCCCCGAGCGGGAGCGCATCACCGCCGCCCTGCCCGCCTCACGCGCCCTGACCTGCGAGTGAGCGCGAGAGGGTGCGTGCGGGGTGCGCGCCCTCCCGCGCACCGGGTGCGTACGGCGCAGGGGCGGGCGCCCCGGTGGACGCCCGCCCCTGCCGTTGGTGACCGCCGGTTACGGCACGACCTTCCCGATCGTCACGCTGCCCGTGCCCGCGACCGTGCCGCGCGCGTTGACCAGCTGGACGCGGCCGAAGAACTCGCGTCCCTCGGGAGCCGCCGCCACGGCGTTGACGCTGCCGGAGACGGTGGCCGACTCGCCGGTGCCGATCCTCACCGGAGTGGCCCCGTCGACCGAGACCTCACCGAGCGTGGTGGAGAAGAACACGTCCCGGTAGTCGTAGTCGGTGGAACCGGCCGGGACGGAGTAGCCCACGACCTTGACGGTGTAGGTGCCGGCCGCCGGGGAGGCGATGGACACCGACTCCTCCGAGTCGCCGTCGGCGGACTGGGCGACGAGGTCGCCGGCCGCGTTGTGGACCGCCAGGTCCAGGTCGGCGGCGGTGTCGGAGACGTTGCCGATGGCGACGTCGAGCGACGTGGCGCCCTCGGGCACCGTGACGGTGGTGGTGTGCGTGACCCCGGTGGAGAGGGCGGGCCGGGCCGACTTGGCGGAGCCCAGCGGGCCCCCGACCAGCTTGCCGTCCAGGGCGGCGGCCCGGTTGGTCACCTTCCAGGAGACCTCGGCCGGAGTGCCGACCTTCGCCTCGGGCACGGTCACGGTCTCCGGGTCGAAGACCGCGCCGAGCACGGCGACGTCCAGCTTGTACGGGTTGTCGAGCAGCGGCGAGGTGCGGCGCGACTCGACCTCGATCTCCCAGACGCCCGGCTGCGGGTTCACGTACGACCGCAGGTCGGGGCGGCAGGTGTTGGCCGGGTTGCTGTAGTTCGGGTAGCAGTTGACCGTCGAGGTCGGGTCGGCCGGGACGCCGTAGGGGTGGATGGCGACGAACCGGGTCTGGCTCGTGGCCTTCAGGCCGCCGAGCGCGATCTCCAGCGTCTTCGCACCCTCGGGCACGGTGACGAAGTAGGAGGTGCTGGCGTTGCGCTGGGCGGTGCCCGAGGCGGAGAAGGTGTGCGCCAGCGGAGCCGAGACGACCACCGTGCTCAGGATCTGCCGGTCGACGCCCTCGGTGCGCGGGTCGTCCACCTCGAGGATGGCGCTCTTCAGACCGGCCGCACGCGGCGCGGCCTGGACCTTGACGATCACCGGCTTGTTCAGCGGCAGCCGCACCTCGTCGTCGCCGACGATGCGGAAGGTGCCCTCGGCGTTGTTCGCGAGGTCCAGCTCGTGCCGGATCACGCGGTCGGGACCGGACGTACGGGTGATGGTGACGTCGTACGTCTTCTTCTGGCCGGCCTTCAGGCCGCCCTCGCGGTCGTAGATGCCGGTGCCGAAGCCGGGCGTCTTCAGGAACTGCTCGATCGCGGTGTCGACCGGCGCCTTCACGCTGTACTCGTGCGCGGTGGCCCCGTCACGGATCGAGTCCCAGGCCTCCTCCAGGTCGATGAGACCGGCGCCTTCCTCGTAGGCCTGCAGGCCCTTGACGTGCTGGGCGGTGGAGGTGAGGGCGGTGCGCAGCTTCGCGGGCGTCAGGTCGACCCGCTTCTGCTTCGCGGCCGACAGCAGCAGCGCGGCGGAGCCGGCGGCCTGCGGGGACGCCATCGAGGTGCCCTGGAGCATGCCGTAACCGGCCGGGAGGGCGTAGCCCGCCTCGGCGACCGGCTGGCCCGCCGACCAGGTCTGGATGGTGTTGATCGACGCGCCGGGCGCGATCAGCGTCGGCGTGAAGCCGCCGTCCTCACGCGGACCGCGCGAGGAGAACGGCATCATGGCGTACTTCGTCTTGACGACGGAGCCGTAGTTGGCGGCCCAGGTCTCCTTGGAGACGGACGCGCCGACCGAGATGACCTTGTCGGCCAGGGCCGGGTCGCCGATGGTGTTGGCGCCGGGGCCGGAGTTGCCCGCGGAGATCACCAGCTGGACGCCGTAGGTGTCGATGAGGCGGGTGTACAGCTCGGCGCGGGCGTTGTTGCCGTCGTTGAGCGCGGGCAGACCGCCGATGGACATGTTGACGATGTCGACACCGCGCTCGGTGACGAGGTCGATCATGCCCTCGGTGAGCGCCACGCTGGTGCAACCGCCGGACCAGGTGCAGGCACGGGAGGAGACGATCTTCGCGCCGGGCGCGGCACCGTTCATCTTCCCGCCGAACAGGCCGTGGGCGGCGGTGATGCCGGCGACGTGCGAGCCGTGCGAGCCCTCGATGAGACCGATGTTGACGAAGTCGGCCTTGTCGCCGGCCGCGTTGCGGACGACGTCCTTGCGGATCTCCACGACGAACGGCTGGCGCTCGGCGACCTCGGTGGAGGGGTCGTCGGTGCCGAAGTACCCGATCTGGAAGCCGTCCTTGTAGGGCTTCATCGGGGTGTCGTCGGAGAAGTCCTGGTTGTCGTTCAGGTCGACCCGGACGGCCCCCGCCGCGGCGTCGTACAGCACGCCCCAGTCGTCGGTGGTGTCCCCGTCGAGGTTGGTGTCACCGCCCGCGTCGCCGCCGATGGTGTACGACTCCTTGAACGTGCTGATCCGGTACGAGCCCTCGGGCGCCGTCCAGGTCTTCCCGTCGTACGTGAAGGTGGGGCCGGCCACCGAATCGGTCATCGGGCGCCAGGTCTTGTCGCCGTCGACGAGCGGGTCGGTCGCCGTCACCCAGTCGACGATCTTGCGTTCGCCGGTGGTGGTCTTCTGCAGGGCGGGGTGGGCCAGGTCCACGCCGGAGTCGAGGATGCCGATGGTGACGCCGCGGCCGTCCGCCTTCGGGTTGTCCTTCACGAAGTCGACGGCGCCCGTCTCGAAGGACGGGTTGTACGGGTTCTTCGCGGGGGTCCGCCTGTCGGGGCCCGGGTAGGCGGCGCCCTTGTCCTTGCCCTTGCCGGCGGCCTTGGCGGTGGTGTCCGCGGCCGGGGTCGGGTCGTCGAGCGGGATCTCGTCGCGCAGGTCGATGCCGTGCACGGTGGAGAGCTTGGCGGCGGCGGCGATCGCCGCGTCCGCCTTCCCGGTGGGGACGGTGGCCCGGACGTAACCGAGCTCGTCGTGGGTCCGGCCGACCGAACCGCCCTTGACCGCGTTCAGCTGCCCGGCGACCTGCTCGGTCTTCCCGGGGGCGGTGGCGATCATCATCGTGACGTTCTTGACGCCGTCGGCCTTGGCCTCGGCGAGCAGGTCCGCGTCACGCGAACCGAGCTTGTCGTCGGCGGACTTGACGTCACCGTCGACGGGTGCGGCGGCCGGCGCGTCGGCGGCGGCCGCCAGGGGTATCGGGCCGACCGCGCAGAGCGCGGCGACGAGACCGGCGGCCAGGGCGATACGGGCCGCGCGTCTGGCGCCCGGTATCGACTCGCGCGGGGAGGAAGGGGTCATCGGCATCCCTTGTGCGTAAAGGAACCATCGTGGAGCGACCGGAGCCGATCGACCCTGGCCGCGCTCGTCCGGAAAACGGTCCCGGACGAGCGTTGAGCCTTACTCAAAGGGTGGGTTTTGGGCGAGGGTTGGCGGAATCGAAATGAAGGTATGGGGAAAACCCGCGATGCACGTATGGGGCGCGGGGGTATGGAACGGTCAAGTCGTCCGCGGGGGCTGCCCCGTGGGCGTCCGCGGGTTAACGTCCCGGCATGCGGCGAACCCTGAGGGTGGCGGCCTACGCCGTGGTGGTGCGCGACGGACGAGTCCTGCTGGCCCGGTCCCCGGTACCCGCAGGCGCCCCCGAGTGGGTCCTGCCGGGCGGCGGCACGGAGCACGGCGAGGACCCGTACGACACCGTGCGGCGGGAGGTCGAGGAGGAGACCGGGTACCGCATCGAGGTCACCGGACTGCTCGGCGTGGACTCCGTCCGGCACCCCTTCGTCCGCCCCCTCCTCACCCGGCGCGCTCCCACCCGGCACGGCTTCGCCCGCCGCCCGGTCCGCAGGGCCGACCACCACGCCGTACGGCTGGTCTACGAGGGGCGGATCACCGGCGGCGAGCTGAGGAACGAGACCGGCGGCTCCACCGACCTGGCCGCCTGGCAGCCCCTGGACGCCGTCCCGGACCTGGTCAGGATCGGCATGGTCGACATCGGCCTGCGGCTGTGGCGGGAGCGCCCGGCGACGGGACGGGTGGAACGCGCGGAGGGCTGACGCGCGAGGCGGAGGGAACGGGCGGAGGGCCGACGCGCGGGGTGACGGCGGAAGGGCGGCGCGGGGAACACACGAAGGTCCGCGTCCCGCGCGCCGAGCGGCCCGAACGCCCCGGACGGGCGGGTACGGCGCCGTTCGGGGGCTCCGTCGGGTGAACGCGGTGTGACCGGTTGCGGGCCGGTGCGGGAGCGGATGCCGACGGCCCGGGGGGCCGAGATCCACGTACGGCGATCGGTGTCGCGCGTTGCCGTCGCGTTCACACGCAGGCCATTCCCGCTGCCGAGCATCCGGTACGAGCGGGACGTTCGCCCGGCGAACGCCCCGCGGTCACTGCCGATGCGTCCGCACCCGGGGGGACAAGCGTCATGCCGCGCACACGCCGAGCCGCCGACTCCACCGCACTCCACCGCCGTTCCCTGCTCGCCGCCACCGGCGCGGTCGCCCTCTCCGCCGGCACCGGGTACGCCCTGTGGCCCGGCGGCGGCCGGGCCGCGGCCGCCGGCACCGCCGACGCCGCCGCGGACGAGGCCGTGGCCGCCTCCTCCCGGCGGGCGCCGGCCGCCCCGCTCGCCCCGTACACGCGCGGCACCACCCTCGCCGGGGTGTCCGTACCGCGCGGCCGCGGCACCGGATACCGGCGCCTCGACGAGGGGCCCGGCTGGCCACGGGTGGTCCGCGGCGACCTGACCGCCGCCCGCCCCGGCCGGGACGACCGCCGCACCACCCTCGCCGCGTTCGTGCAGCTCACCGACCTGCACGTGATCGACGTGCAGCACCCGCTGCGCCTGGAGTACCTGCGCTCCGGCGACGTGCGCGCCTGGCGGCCGCACGAGGCGCTCACCGTGCACGGCGCGGTCTCCCTCGTCGAGCGGATCAACGCCCTGCGCGGCGCCCCCGTCACCGGCTCCCCGCTGCACTTCGCGATGACCACCGGCGACAACACCGACAACAACGCCCGCTCCGAACTGCACTGGTTCCTGACGGTGCTCGGCGGCGGCCGCATCACCCCCGACAGCGGGGACCCGCGCCACTACGAGGGCGTCCAGAACAGCGGCCTGCGACAGTACTGGCAGCCGGACTCCGCCACCCGCGACGCCGACAAGCGGCTCGGCTTCCCGCACCTCGACGGCTTCCTCGCCGCGGCCGTCCGCGAGGTGAACAGCCCCGGCCTCAACCTTCCCTGGTACTCCACCGTCGGCAACCACGACACGATGCCGCTCGGCTGCTACGCCTCCCACGGCGACCCGTACCTCACCGAACTCGCCGTCGGGGGCCGGAAGCTGATGGAACTCGGGGCGGCCGAGGCGGAGAAGCTCCGGCGGGCCATCAGGAAGGCCACCGACCCGCGGGGCGTCCAGTACGGCGCGTTCCTGAGGTCCCGGGCCCGCGCCATGCGGTCGGTGACCCCCGACGAGGCGCGCGCCCCCTTCACGCCCACCGAGTACGTCGAGGCCCACCTGGACCCCGCGTACCGCGGATTCGGCCCGGTGGGGCACGGCTACTCCGCCGCCAACCTCGACGCGGACACCCGGTACTACGCGTTCCGCGTCTCCGACGACGTCCTCGGCGTCAGCCTCGACACCACCGACCCGGGCGGCCACTACGCGGGCTCCGTCGGCACGGCCCAGCTGCGGTGGCTGGAACGGACCCTGCGCACCCACCGGGGCGACCGCGTGATCCTCTTCAGCCACCACACCAGCACGTCGATGACGAACACGCACCGCGACCCGGCCCGCCCCGACGAGCGGCGCCACGACGGCCGGGAACTCGTCGCCCTCCTCGGCGCCCACCGCAACGTGGTGGCCTGGGTCAACGGCCACATCCACCGCAACGCGGTCACCGCGCACACCGGTGCGGCCGGCTCCTTCTGGGAGATCTCCACCGCCTCCCACGTCGACTTCCCCCAACTGGCCCGGGTCGTCGAGCTGGTGGACAACAAGGACGGCACCCTGTCCCTGTTCACCACCCTGGTC
>NZ_LIRG01000015.1 GCF_001419695.1 Streptomyces prasinopilosus | reverse complement strand
CCCATGGTACGGGCCCCCGGTGCCGGGGGCCCGTACCATGGGAATGGCCGTGGCGTGTCCAGCCCGGCAGGGCCCGCGCACCGCAGCCGTCTGCGCAGGGCATTCCTCACCATCCCGGGAGTACGCCAACCCATGGCTTTGTCCATCCAGCGTCACGACATCCGAAACGTCGCCATCGTCGCCCACGTCGACCACGGCAAGACCACCATCGTCGACGGCATGCTCAAGCAGGCGGGCGCCTTCGCGGCCCACCAGCTCGACCAGGTCGACGAGCGCATGATGGACTCCGGCGATCTGGAACGTGAGAAGGGCATCACGATCCTCGCCAAGAACACGGCGGTGAAGTACCACCCCAAGGACGGCGGGGACCCGATCACGATCAACATCATCGACACCCCCGGCCACGCCGACTTCGGTGGCGAGGTCGAGCGTGCCCTGTCGATGGTCGACGGCGTCGTGCTGCTCGTCGACTCCTCCGAGGGGCCGCTGCCCCAGACCCGCTTCGTGCTGCGCAAGGCGCTGCAGGCGAAGCTGCCGATCATCCTGTGCATCAACAAGACGGACCGGCCGGACTCCCGCATCGACGAGGTCGTCAACGAGGCCTACGACCTGTTCCTCGACCTGGACGCCGACGAGGACCAGATCGAGTTCCCGATCGTCTACGCCTGCGGCCGCGACGGCATCGCCTCGCTGACCAAGCCGGAGGACGGCACGGTCCCGGCGGACTCGGACTCGCTCGAGCCGTTCTTCTCCACCATCCTGTCGCACATCCCGGCCCCCACGTACGACGAGGGCGCCCCGCTCCAGGCCCACGTCACCAACCTGGACGCCGACAACTTCCTCGGCCGCATCGCCCTGCTCCGCGTCCACCAGGGCGAGCTGAAGAAGGGCCAGACGGTCGCCTGGATGAAGCGCGACGGCTCCGTGCAGAACGTGCGGATCTCCGAGCTGATGATGACCGAGGCGCTCACCCGCAAGCCCGCCGAGAAGGCCGGCCCCGGTGACATCTGCGCGGTCGCCGGCATCCCCGACATCATGATCGGCGAGACCCTGGCCGACCCGGAGAACCCGGTCCCGCTGCCGCTGATCATGGTGGACGAGCCCGCGATCTCCATGACCATCGGCACCAACACCTCGCCGCTGGTCGGTCGCGGCGGCACCGGCAAGGGCGCCGACGCGAAGGCGGCCGTGAAGGACCGCAAGGTCACCGCCCGCCAGGTCAAGGACCGCCTGGACCGCGAGCTGATCGGCAACGTCTCGCTGCGCGTCCTGGACACCGACCGCCCCGACGCCTGGGAGGTGCAGGGCCGCGGCGAGCTGGCGCTGGCGATCCTGGTCGAGCAGATGCGCCGCGAGGGCTACGAGCTCACCATCGGCAAGCCGCAGGTGGTCACCCGGGAGATCGACGGCAAGGTGCACGAGCCCGTCGAGCGCATGACGATCGACGTGCCCGAGGAGCACATGGGCGCGGTCACCCAGCTCATGGGCGTCCGCAAGGGCCGCATGGACAACATGTCGAACCACGGCTCCGGCTGGGTGCGCCTGGAGTTCGTGGTGCCCTCGCGCGGC
The DNA here is from genome assembly GCF_001419695.1 of Streptomyces prasinopilosus. Classification (GTDB taxonomy): domain Bacteria; phylum Actinomycetota; class Actinomycetes; order Streptomycetales; family Streptomycetaceae; genus Streptomyces; species Streptomyces prasinopilosus. The sequence continues at coordinate 20,515 of NZ_LIRG01000015.1, read as the reverse complement.
CTGATCGGCTTCCGCACCGAGTTCCTCACGCAGACCCGCGGCACCGGTATCGCGCACTCCATCCACGAGGGCCACGAGCCCTGGTTCGGTCCGCTCACGACCCGGAACAACGGCTCCCTGGTCGCCGACCGCGCCGGCGCGGTCACCGCGTTCGCGATGACCAACCTGCAGGAGCGCGGCGTGCTGTTCGTCGAGCCCGGCACCGAGGTGTACGAGGGCATGATCGTCGGCGAGAACTCGCGCGCCGACGACATGGACGTCAACATCACCAAGGAGAAGAAGCTCACCAACATGCGGTCGTCCTCGGCCGACTCGTTCGAGGCGATCGTCCCGCCGCGCAAGCTGTCGCTGGAGCAGTCCCTGGAGTTCTGCCGCGACGACGAGTGCGTCGAGGTGACCCCGGAGTCCGTGCGCATCCGCAAGGTGAACCTGGACGGCCGCGAGCGCGCCCGCGCCGCCAGCCGCGCCAAGCACGGCTGACCCGCCGGCCGGCACCCCGCCCCGCGCGGGCGGGGCCCCGCGGCACACGGCACCGGGCACCCCTGAGCCCAGGGGTGCCCGGTGCCGTTCGCGTGGGAGGCGGGATCCCGCGCGCCGGAGTGGCGCAGGACACGTGCGGGAACGGGCCGCGGAGGGCCGGCGCGGCACGGCGCGGTCCGGGCCGGCCCGGTGCGGCGCGCCGTCGTGGCGAAGCGGAGCAAAAGAGGAGGGTAGGGATAACCCTCGATCCTGCCGGGAGATGCCCCTGAAACGGGCGTCGCCCACTACCCTTCTCCCGGAGTGGGCGGACGGCGTGCCGACGTGGCCCACTTCACGTCCGGTTCACGCCCGGTACGCGGCTCGACGGCCAACGCCCTTGCCGCGCAAACGCGTTGAGTGCACGACAGTCCCCCAAGGACCCTGCACCGGGGCCGTGCTTCCCGCAACGGCTTTTTGCCCCGCCGGTGTCCGCTATGCGGACACTTTGCTCCGATAGATGTGTAACAAGTCCGTTTCGCAGGGATCTCCGACGAAACCCTTTGTCCGGATTTTGGAAGATGTAGGACCCAGCTGTGATCGAACCGAGACCTCGTGGGTGTGGTTCGGTCTGGTCGCATGGCAGATAGTTAGGCGCGTAGAACTCGGCCGAACGGGTTACGCGTCATCGATGCGGGCTCGCGAGCCAGGGGGCACCTGACGATCTCGGACGCCGGCGACGGGCGGTGGACGCGGACGTGTCCTGTGCTCTTCCCTGCGGTGAACCAATGGACTATGAGGAGGAACCCATGCGCGGTGCCAAGAGCGCCAAGTGGGTCGCGATGGCCGCGGTAGTGGCGCTTGGCGCGACCGCCTGTGGTGGGGGAAGCGGTGACGGCGACAGCGGCGACAGCAAGGCCGCTGTCGACCCGAAGGGTATTTTCTCGGTCGACGTGGGCGAGCCGCAGAACCCGCTGCAGCCGGCGAACGCCAAGGAGTCGAACGGCTCCAAGGTCATCAAGGCCGTGTTCTCGCAGCTCGTCGACTTCGACGAGAAGGGCGAGGTCGTCATGGAGAACGCCGAGTCCGTCGAGACCGAGGACAGCAAGCTCTGGACGGTCAAGCTCAAGGACGGCTGGACGTTCCACAACGGCGAGGCCGTGACGGCCAAGTCCTACGTGGACTCCTGGAACTGGTCCGCCAACATCAAGAACAACCAGACGAACAGCTACTGGTTCTCCGACATCAAGGGCTTCGAGGACGTCCACCCCGAGAAGGGTGACCCGAAGAGCGACACGATGTCCGGTCTGAAGGTCGTCGACGAAAAGACCTTCACCATCGAGCTGTCCTCGCCGATCCCGTACTTCCAGTACAAGCTCGGCTACGACGTCTGGTCCCCGCTTCCTTCCGGCTTCTTCAAGGACCCCGAGGCCTACGGCGAGAAGCCGGTCGGCAACGGCGCCTACGAGTTCGTCAAGTGGGAGCACAAGAAGCAGATCGAGCTCAAGACCTACGCCGACTACAAGGGCGAGGACAAGCCCAAGAACGGCGGTGTGATCTTCAAGAACTACACCACCGTCGAGGCCGGCTACCAGGACCTGCTCTCCAACAACCTGGACATCATCCGCCAGATCGGTCCGAAGGACCTGCCCAAGCGCAAGACGGACCTGGGCGAGCGCGCGGTGGACCAGGACTACAACGCCATCCAGTCCATCGTCCCGGCCTTCTACACCAAGCAGTGGAAGGACATCGACCCCAAGGTCCTGCAGGGCCTGTCGATGGCGATCGACCGCGACACGATCACCAAGACCGTCCTCAACAACACCCGTGAGCCCGCGACCAGCTTCGTGGCCAAGGGCGTGGCCGGCTTCCAGGAGGGCGTCGCGGGCGACATCCTCACCTACGACGCCGCCAAGGCCAAGAAGCTCATCGAAGAGGGCGGCGGCGTCCCCGGCAACAAGATCTTCATCCAGTTCAACGCGGACGGCGGCCACAAGGAGTGGGTCGAGGCGGTCTGCAACAGCATCCGCAAGGCCACCGGCGTCGACTGCGCCGGCGACTCCAAGCCGGACTTCCAGACCGACCTGGACGCGCGTGACGCCAAGGAAGTCAAGTCCATGTACCGCGGTGGCTGGGTGCAGGACTACCCGCTCAACGTGAACTTCCTGCGTGACCTGTACGGCTCCAAGGCGGACGGCAACACGTCCGGCTTCGCCGACAAGGAGATCGACGGTCTCTTCAAGAAGGGCGACAACGCCGCGGACCTGGACGGCGCCATCAAGGCGTACCAGGAGGCGGAGAAGGCCATGTTCGAGAAGATGCCGGCCATCCCGCTCTGGTACTACAAGACGAACTTCGGCTACTCCACGAACGTCAAGAACGTGAAGTTCAACACCGAGGGCGACCCGATCCTGCACGACATCGAGGTCCTCAAGAAGTAACCGAACAGTTCGCACACGGGTGACGGCCCCTCGATCCGGGGCCGTCACCGGTGCCGGCGGGGGCCGACGGGGTGTGAGTCTCCGGACGACGGAGGCGGACAGCCCGTCGGCTTTTCCCGCTGTGACCGACATGGAGGAACCATGGGGCGCTACGTCGCGCGGCGACTGCTCCAGATGATCCCGGTATTCATCGGGACGACACTGCTGATCTTTCTCATGATGTACGCGCTGCCCGGCGACCCCGTACGCGCGCTGTACGGAGAACAGTCGGTGGACGTGTCGCAGATCGCGGCGATCAAGGCGGAGTACGGGCTGGACAAGCCGCTCTGGCAGCAGTACATCAACTACCTCACCGGCCTGCCGCAGGGTGACTTCGGCACCCAGATCGCCAGCCGCCGGCCGGTCGCCGAGGTCATCGGGGAGGCGTTCCCCGTCACCATCCGGCTGACGATCCTCGCCTTCGTCTTCACCGTCCTCGTCGGCGTGTCGATGGGCATCGTCTCCGGCATGCGGGCGGGCAGGAAGACCGACACCAGCGTGCTGGTGATCACGCTGGCGCTGATCTCGGTTCCGTCGTTCGTGCTCGGCTTCCTGTTCCAGTGGCTGTTCGCGATGCAGTTCGGCTGGGTGACGCCGACGGTCCAGGACTCGATGAACGTGGGACAGCTGCTCCTGCCGGCCATCGTCCTGGCCTCGCTCTCCCTGGCGTACGTGGCACGTCTGACGCGCACCTCCATCGCGGAGAACCTGCGCGCGGACTACATGCGCACGGCGGTGGCCAAGGGCCTGCCGCGCCGCCGCATCATCTCCATGCACCTGATGCGGAACTCGATGATCCCCGTGGTCACCTTCCTCGGTATCGACATCGGCAGCCTGATGACCGGCGCGATCATCACCGAGGGCATCTTCAACGTGCAGGGCATCGGCAACCTGGTCTACCTGGCGCTCAGCCGCCGCGAGGGAGCGACGGTGGTGGGCATCGTCACAGTGATGGTCCTCATCTACCTCTTCGTCAACCTGCTCGTCGACCTGCTGTACGCGGTCCTGGACCCGAGGATTCGCTATGTCTGAGCTGACCTCGAAGACGGACACCGTGGTCGCCGCCCAGGCCGCGACCACCCCGGACGCCGTCCTCGCCACCGACGCGGGCCCCGCCCCGGGCAAGCCGCGCAGCCTGTGGTCCGACGCCTGGTACGACCTGCGCCACAACTGGATGTTCCTGCTCTCGACCTTCCTGATCCTGCTGCTGCTGCTGATAGCGGCCGTGCCGGACCTGTTCATCTCGGGCTCGGTCAGCCCGCGGGACGGCGACCTGACCGCGCACTACCTGCAGTCGCCCCAGATGAGCCACCTCTTCTCCGCCGAGTGGTTCGGCTACGACCACCAGGGCCGCTCGATCTACGCCCGGGTGCTGCACGGCACCCGCGCCTCGATCCTCGTCGGCGTCATGGTCACCCTGGTGGTGAGCCTGGTGGGCGGTCTGGTCGGCCTGATCTCCGGCTACTTCGGCGGCTGGGTCGACTCGGTGGTCTCCCGGGTCACCGACGTCTTCTTCGGCATCCCGTTCCTGCTCGGCGCCATGGTCGTGCTGAACACCTTCGCCGAGCGCTCGGTCCCGGTCGTCGCGCTGGCGCTGGCCGTGCTCGGCTGGACCTCCATCGCCCGCGTCATGCGCGGCTCGGTGATCACGGTCAAGCAGGCCGACTACGTCACCGCGGCCAGGGCCCTGGGCGCGGGAACCGGCCGCATCCTGTTCAAGCACATCCTTCCGAACGCCGTCGCCCCCGTGATCGTCGTCGCCACCATCGCACTGGGCGGCTACATCACGGCGGAGGCCACCCTGTCCTTCCTGGGCATCGGTCTCACCGAGGCGATCTCCTGGGGCCAGGACATCTCCTCGGGCAAGGACTACCTGCGCACCGCGCAGTACGTCCTGTTCTTCCCGGCCGCGATGCTCAGCGTCACGGTGCTGGCGTTCCTCATGTTCGGCGATGCGGTCCGCAACGCCCTTGACCCCAAGTCGCGCTGAGGGAGGCGTTACGTGAGCATCATCGACAAGACCGACGCCGTCCTCGAGCCGGAGGCCGTGGGGTTCGACGGCCCGCTGCTGGACGTCCGTGACCTGCACGTGGAGTTCCACACCCGGGACGGTGTCGCCAAGGCCGTCAACGGGGTCAACTACTCCGTGGAGGCGGGCGAGACGCTCGCCGTGCTCGGCGAGTCCGGTTCCGGCAAGTCCGTGACCGCGCAGGCGATCATGGGCATCCTCGACATGCCCCCCGGGCGCATCCCGCGGGGCGAGATCATGTTCCGCGGCCAGGACATGCTGAAGATGTCCGAGGAGCAGCGGCGCAGGATCCGCGGCCGGAAGATCGCCATGATCTTCCAGGACGCGCTGTCCTCGCTCAACCCCGTGCTCTCGGTGGGCTACCAGCTCGGCGAGATGTACCGGGTGCACGAGGGCCTGTCCAAGAAGGCCGCCAAGGCCAAGGCGATCGAGATGATGGACCGGGTGAAGATCCCGGCCGCCGCGGCGCGGGTGAACGACTACCCGCACCAGTTCTCCGGCGGCATGCGCCAGCGCATCATGATCGCCATGGCGCTGGCCCTGGAGCCCGAGCTGATCATCGCCGACGAGCCCACCACCGCCCTGGACGTGACGGTCCAGGCCCAGGTGATGGACCTGCTGGCGGAGCTCCAGCGCGAGTACCGGATGGGCCTGATCCTCATCACCCACGACCTCGGCGTGGTCGCCGACGTCGCGGACAAGATCGCGGTGATGTACGCGGGCCGGATCGTCGAGCGGGGCCCGGTCCACGAGCTGTACAGGAACCCGGGGCACCCGTACACCAAGGGCCTGCTGGAGTCGATCCCGCGCCTGGACCAGAAGGGCCAGGAGCTCTACGCGATCAAGGGTCTGCCCCCGAACCTGACGCGCATCCCCAGCGGCTGCGCGTTCAACCCGCGCTGCCCGATGGCGCAGGACGTGTGCCGTACGGACGTTCCGCCGCTGCACCCGATGACGGCGCCGGACGGGACCGAACTGGTCGGCCGTGCCTCGGCGTGCCACTTCTGGAAGGAGACGGTCAATGGCTGAGCTCAGCAAGAACGACGAGCAGGGCGACACCACGCCGAACGTCTCCGAGGTGGAGGTCGTCGAGGCCCGGACCGAGGCGGAGGAGGTCGCCGCGCTCGAGGCGCCGGTGGAGCGCGGTGAGCCGATCCTCCAGGTGCGCAACCTGGTGAAGCACTTCCCGCTCACCCAGGGCATCCTCTTCAAGAAGAGCGTCGGCGCGGTGAAGGCCGTGGACGGCATCTCCTTCGACCTGTACCAGGGCGAGACGCTGGGCATCGTGGGCGAGTCGGGGTGCGGCAAGTCCACGGTGGCCAAGCTGCTGATGAACCTGGAGCGGGCGACCGCCGGCGAGATCTTCTACAAGGGCCAGGACATCACCAAGCTGTCGGGCAGGGCCCTCAAGGCCGTCCGCCGCAACATCCAGATGGTGTTCCAGGACCCGTACACCTCGCTGAACCCGCGCATGACGGTGGGCGACATCATCGGGGAGCCCTTCGAGATCCACCCCGAGGTGGCGCCGAAGGGCGACCGGCGCAAGAAGGTCCAGGACCTGCTGGACGTGGTCGGGCTCAACCCGGAGTACATCAACCGGTACCCGCACCAGTTCTCCGGCGGCCAGCGCCAGCGCATCGGCATCGCCCGGGGCCTGGCGCTGAACCCCGAGATCATCATCTGCGACGAGCCGGTCTCCGCACTGGACGTGTCCGTCCAGGCCCAGGTCATCAACCTGATGGAGGGGCTGCAGGACGAGTTCAACCTCTCCTACCTCTTCATCGCGCACGACCTGTCGATCGTCCGGCACATCTCCGACCGGGTCGGCGTGATGTACCTCGGCAAGATGGCCGAGATCGGCACCGACACCCAGATCTACGACCACCCGACGCACCCCTACACCCAGGCGCTGCTGTCGGCGGTCCCGGTGCCGGACCCGGCGGCCCGCGAGCACCGGGAGCGGATCATCCTCACCGGTGACGTGCCGTCGCCGGCCAACCCGCCGTCGGGCTGCCGCTTCCGCACCCGCTGCTGGAAGGCGCAGGACAAGTGCGCCGAGGAGGTCCCGCTGCTGGCGGTGCCCGAGCGCTTCAAGAACTCGGACACCCCGGCGGCCCACGAATCGGCCTGCCACTTCGCCGAGGAGAAGGACGTCGTCCACGCGGCCTGATCCCGTCCGGTCCGCCCGGAACCCGGCTCCCCCGCACACAGGGGAGCCGGGTTCCGGCGTTTCCGGCGACGGGAGCCCGGTGACGGGAGCCCGGTGGCGGGGCCCGCCGCCGCGGGCTCGCCGTCGCGGGTCCGGTGGCGCGGGCCCGCCGAGCGGCCCGGTGATACGTACATACGGCTGGAGTCGACCCCGTACAGACGTCCTACGTGTGCGACGCATGTCTTTTGTGTCGATATTGGCGTAAAGCGTCAGCGACCACTGCGTCGGTACGAGGAGGCACTCCATGCGCGGAGCCACGCACGCCCCATGGGCCGCATGCGCGGTGGCGCTCGCGCTCGTGGTGACGGCCTGCGGGGGCGGGAGCGGGGGCGGCGGCAGCGGTGACGCCGGCGCGGTGCTGAGCGCCTCCTGGGGCGACCCGCAGAACCCGCTGGAGCCGGCCAACACCAACGAGGTGCAGGGCGGCAAGGTCCTCGACATGATCTTCCGGGGCCTCAAGCGCTACGACCCGGAGACCGGCGAGGCCCAGGACATGCTCGCCGAGTCCATCGAGACCGCGGACTCGCAGAACTTCACCGTCACGGTCAAGGACGGCTGGACCTTCTCCAACGGCGAGAAGGTCACCGCCAAGTCCTTCGTCGACGCCTGGAACTACGGCGCGAGCCTGAGGAACAACCAGCGCAACGCCTACTTCTTCGGCTACATCGAGGGCTACGACAAGACCCACCCCGAGGAGGGCGAGCAGAGCGCCGACACCCTCTCCGGGCTCCGGGTCACCGGCGAGCGGACCTTCACCGTCAAGCTCACCCAGAAGTTCTCGACCTTCCCCGACACCCTCGGCTACGCCGCCTTCGCCCCGCTGCCCCGCGCCTTCTTCGACGACCACGACGCCTGGGTCGCCAAGCCGGTCGGCAACGGCCCGTACGCCGTCGACACGTACGCCAAGGGCTCGCAGATCTCCCTGCGGAAGTGGGACGGCTACCCCGGCGACGACAAGGCGCGGAACGGCGGCGTGGACCTCAAGGTCTACACCGACAACAACACCGCCTACACCGACCTCCTCGCCGGCAACCTCGACCTGGTCGACGACGTCCCCGCCTCCCAGCTCAAGAACGTCCGGAACGACCTGGGCGACCGCTACCTCAACGTCCCCGCCGGCATCATCCAGACCCTCGCCTTCCCCTACTACGACGAGAAGTGGAACAGGACCGGCTCGGAGAAGGTCCGCAAGGGCCTGTCCATGGCGATCAACCGGAAGCAGATCACCGAGACCCTCTTCGTGAAGACCCGCACCCCCGCCACCGACTGGACCTCCCCGGTCCTCGGCGAGGACGGCGGCTTCCGGGAGGGACTGTGCGGCGACGCCTGCGCGTACAAGCCGGACGAGGCCAAGAAGCTCATCCGGGAGGGCGGCGGCCTGCCCGGCGGCAAGGTCACGCTCACCTACAACGCGGACACCGGCTCCCACAAGGACTGGGTCGACGCCGTCTGCAACTCCATCAACAACGCGCTGGGCGACGAACGTGCCTGCGCCGGCAACCCGGTCGGCACCTTCGCCGACTTCCGCAACCAGATCACCCAGCAGAAGATGAGCGGCCCGTTCCGCGCCGGCTGGCAGATGGACTACCCGCTCATCCAGAACTTCCTCCAGCCGCTCTACTACACCGACGCCTCCTCCAACGACGGCAAGTGGTCGAACAAGAACTTCGACGAGTTCGTCGACCGGGCCAACCAGGAGAGCGACACCGCCAAGGCCGTCGGCCTGTTCCAGCAGGCCGAGGAGGTCGTCCGCGACAACATGGCCGCCATCCCGCTGTGGTACCAGAACGGCAGCGCGGGCTGGTCCGAGCGGCTGTCCGACGTGGAGCTCAACCCCTTCAGCGTCCCCGTGTACGACCAGATCAAGGTGAGCTGACCCGCCGTGGGACGCTACGTCGTCCGGCGGCTGCTCCAGATGATCCCGGTGTTCGTCGGGGCCACGCTGCTGATCTTCCTGATGGTGAACGTGATGGGCGACCCCATCGCCGGCCTCTGCGGCGAACGGCGCTGCGACCCGGCGACGGCGGCCCGGCTGGAGAAGGAGTTCGGCCTCGACAAGCCCGTCTGGCAGCAGTACCTGACCTACATGGGGAACGTCTTCACCGGCGACTTCGGTACGGCGTTCAACGGCCAGGAGGTCACCGAGCTGATGGCCACCGCGTTCCCCGTCACCATCCGGCTCACGGTCATCGCGATCCTCTTCGAGGTCGTCGTCGGCATCGTCCTCGGCGTGGTCACCGGACTGCGCCGGGGACGGCCCGTCGACACCGGCGTCCTGCTGCTCACCCTCGTCGTCATCTCCGTGCCCACCTTCGTCACCGGCCTGCTGCTCCAGCTGCTGCTGGGGGTGAAGTGGGGGTGGATCAGGCCGTCGGTCTCCTCCGAGGCCCCGTTCGACGAGCTGATCCTGCCCGGCCTGGTGCTGGCCTCGGTCTCCCTCGCCTACGTCACCCGGCTGACCCGCACCTCCATCGCCGAGAACCGGCGCTCCGACTACGTCCGCACCGCCGTCGCCAAGGGGCTGCCCCGGCGCCGGGTGATCACCCGGCACCTGCTGCGCACCTCCCTCATCCCGGTGGTCACCTTCATCGGCGCCGACATCGGCTTCCTGATGGGCGGCGCGATCGTCACCGAGCGGATCTTCAACATCCACGGTGTCGGCTACCAGATCTACCAGGGCATCCTGCGGCAGAACACCCAGACCGTCGTCGGCTTCGTGACCGTCCTCGTGCTGGTCTTCCTGGTCGCCAACCTCGTCGTCGACCTCCTGTACGCCGTTCTGGACCCGAGGATCCGCTATGCCTGAACAGCACTTCGACCCCGACCGCGCCGTCGCGGGGACCGGCATGGGTGGCACCATGGACCTGGGCGTCGACGAGGCCGAGACCCTGGAGAGGGCCCCGGGGGGCCCCGAGGGCCCCGGCCCCCGGGAGAAGCCGCGCTCCCTGTGGTCCGACGCCTGGCACGACCTGCGCCGCAACCCCGTCTTCGTCGTCTCCGCCCTGGTGATCCTCTTCCTGGTCGTCATCTCCCTGTGGCCCTCGCTGATCACCTCCGGCAGCCCCCTCCAGTGCGACCTGGCCAAGGCCCAGGAGGGCTCCCAGCCGGGCCACCCCTTCGGCTTCAACGGGCAGGGCTGCGACGTGTACACCCGTACCGTCTACGGCGCCCGCACGTCCGTCGCGGTCGGTGTCCTGGCCACGCTCGGCGTCGCGGTCCTCGGCAGCGTCCTGGGCGCGCTGGCCGGATTCTTCGGCGGGGTGGGGGACTCGGTGCTGTCCCGGATCACCGACGTCTTCTTCGCCATCCCGGTCGTCCTCGGCGGCCTGGTGCTGCTGTCCGTCATCACCAGCAACACCGTCTGGCCCGTCATCGGCTTCATCGTGCTGCTCGGCTGGCCGCAGCTGTCCCGCATCGCCCGCGGCTCGGTCATCACCGCCAAGCAGAACGACTACGTCCAGGCCGCGCGGGCCCTGGGCGCCTCCAACTCCCGGCTGGTACTGCGCCACATCGCGCCCAACGCGATCGCCCCGGTCATCGTCGTGGCGACCATCGCGCTCGGTACGTACATCTCGCTGGAGGCGACCCTGTCCTACCTCGGCGTCGGGCTGAAGCCGCCCAGCGTCTCCTGGGGCATCGACATCTCCGCCGCCTCCCCCTACGTCCGCAACGCCCCGCACGCGCTGCTGTGGCCCTCCGGCGCCCTCGCGGTCACCGTCCTGGCGTTCATCATGCTCGGCGACGCGGTGCGCGACGCCCTCGACCCGAAGCTGAGGTGAGCCGCCGCCATGCTGCTCGACGTACACGACCTGCACGTGGAGTTCCACACCCGGGACGGTGTCGCCCAGGCCGTCAACGGCGTCAGCTACGGCGTCGACGAGGGCGAGACGCTCGCCGTGCTCGGCGAGTCCGGTTCCGGCAAGTCCGTGACCGCGCAGGCGATCATGGGCATCCTCGACGTGCCGCCCGGCCGGATCACCGGCGGCGAGGTGATCTTCCGGGGCCGCGACCTCCTGACCCTGAAGGAGGAGCAGCGCCGCAAGGTGCGGGGCGCCGAGATGGCGATGATCTTCCAGGACGCGCTGTCCTCCCTCAACCCGGTGATCTCGGTGGGCGACCAGCTCGGCGAGATGTTCACCGTGCACCGGGGCATGTCGAAGAAGGACGCGCGGGCCGAGGCCGTCGAGCTGATGGACCGGGTGCGCATCCCCGCCGCCCGGGAACGGGTGCGGCAGTACCCGCACCAGTTCTCCGGCGGCATGCGCCAGCGCATCATGATCGCCATGGCGCTGGCCCTGGAACCGGCCCTGATCATCGCCGACGAACCGACCACCGCCCTCGACGTCACCGTCCAGGCCCAGGTCATGGAGCTGCTGGCGGAGCTCCAGCGCGAGTACCGGATGGGCCTGATCCTCATCACCCACGACCTCGGCGTGGTCGCCGACGTCGCCGACCGGATCGCCGTCATGTACGCGGGCCGGATCGTCGAGTCGGCCCCCGTGCACGACATCTACAAGGCCCCCGCCCACCCGTACACCCGGGGCCTGCTGGACTCCATCCCCCGACTGGACCAAAAGGGCCGGGAGCTCTACGCCATCAGGGGGCTGCCGCCCAACCTGATGGACATCCCGCCCGGCTGCGCCTTCCACCCCCGCTGCCCGATGGCCCGGGACGTCTGCCGCACCGACGAGCCGCCGCTGTACGAGGTCACCGAGTCGGAGGCCGGCCGGGGCAGCGCCTGCCACTTCTGGAGGGAGTGCCTGCATGGCTGAGCCGAGGGGCGGGACGGAGGGGAGGCCGGCCCCGGCGACGGGCTTCGAGAAGGGCGCGGGTCCCGCCGGGGAGCCGATCCTGGAGGTCTCCGGCCTGGTCAAGCACTACCCGCTGACCCGGGGCGTCCTGATCCGCAAGCAGGTCGGCGCCGTGAAGGCCGTCGACGGGGTCGACTTCGCGCTCGGCCGGGGCGAGACGCTGGGCGTCGTGGGCGAGTCGGGGTGCGGCAAGTCCACCGTCGCGAAGATGCTGGTCCACCTGGAGAGGCCGACGGCCGGCGCGATCCGCTACAAGGGCGAGGACGTCACCCGGCTGTCGGGGAAGGCGCTGAAGGCCGTCCGCCGCAACATCCAGATGGTGTTCCAGGACCCGTACACCTCGCTGAACCCGCGCATGACGGTGGGCGACATCATCGGGGAGCCCTTCGAGATCCACCCCGAGGTGGCGCCGAAGGGCGACCGGCGCAGGCGCGTGCAGGACCTGCTGGACGTGGTCGGGCTCAACCCGGAGTACGTCAACCGGTACCCGCACCAGTTCTCCGGCGGCCAGCGCCAGCGCATCGGCATCGCCCGGGGCCTGGCCCTGAACCCCGAGGTGATCGTCGCCGACGAGCCGGTCTCCGCGCTGGACGTGTCCGTCCAGGCCCAGGTCATCAACCTGATGGACCGGCTCCGGACCGAGTTCGACCTGGCGTTCGTCTTCATCGCGCACGACCTGTCGATCGTCCGGCACATCTCCGACCGGGTCGGCGTGATGTACCTGGGCCGGATCGTCGAGACCGGCACCGACGCCCAGATCTACGACCACCCGACCCACCCGTACACGCAGGCCCTCCTGTCCGCCGTCCCGGTGCCGGACCCGGCGGCCCGCGAGCACCGGGAGCGGATCATCCTCACCGGCGACGTGCCGTCCCCGACGAACATCCCCTCCGGCTGCCGCTTCCGCACCCGCTGCTGGAAGGCGCGGGACAAGTGCGCCGAGGAGGTGCCGCTGCTGGCGGTCCCCGAGGTGTTCCGCGAGGCCGGCGGCCCGGCGGCCCACGCCTCGGCGTGCCACTTCGCGGAGGAGAAGCGGGTGGTGCCGTAGGGGAGGCCGCCGGCGGGGCGGGCGGAGGACCCGGCCGGTCGGACCGGTCAGACCGGACCGGGCGCCCGGTCCTCCGGGTCCTCCGGGTCCTCCGGGTCCTCCCGGTCCTCTGGGTCCTCCGGGTCTTCCCGGTCCTTCGGGTCTTCCCGGTCTTCCCGGTCCTCCTCGTGCCGGAGCGCGGTCACCTCCCGTCGCGGCCAGTGGGCCAGGTCGCGGAGCAGCTGCCGGTCGTGCGTCGCGACGACGACGGCGGCGCTGGTGGCGCGGAGCGCTTCGGTCAGCTCGTCGACCAGGGCCGCCGACAGGTGGTTGGTCGGCTCGTCGAGCAGGACCAGTCCGGGCCGCCCGGCCAGTGCCAGCGCCAGGTCGAGGCGCCGCCGCTGCCCCTGCGACATCCGCCCGACCGGGGTGCGCAGGGCGTCGGAGTCCAGCAGTCCGAGTGCCCCGAGCGGGACGGCGTCGGCGTCGCGGAGCACGCCGCGCGCCACCAGCCGTCCGACGTGGCGGGCGTGCGCCTCGCGGGCGGTGAGACCGGGGTCCTGGGCGGCGGTCTCCTGGGTGACCCGCACGACCCGCGCCCCCTTCACCGTCCGCACGTAACCTTCCGTGGGGTCGAGCGCGCCGGCCAGCACGGCGAGCAGCGTGGACTTCCCGGCACCGTTCGCTCCGGTGACGAGCAGCCGGTCGCCGCCGTCGAGGGTGAGGTCGACGGGGCCGGCCAGCCGCCCGTCGACCGCGATGCCGTGCGCCCGCACCAGGGGCGCGCCCCGCCGGACGCCCGGGTCCGGCCAGCGCAGTGCCGACGGCGGTTCCGGCACGTCGACGCGGTGCGCCTCCAGGGCGTCCCGCTGCCGGTTCAGGGCCTGCACCACGCCCGGTGCGCGGGACTGCCGCTGGTGCTTGCCGGTTCCTTTGTCCGGCCGCCAGCCGGTGGAGAGCCGGTCGCGCGCCCTGGACACCGCGTCCTGCAGCCGCCGGTGCTCGTCCTGCTGCTCCGCGTACTCCTGCTCCCAGCGCCCGCGCTCACGGCGCCGGGCCTCCTGCCAGGCGTCGTAACCGCCGGCGTACAGGCGTGGTTTCCCGTCGCGGGACGGGTCGAGGTCGAGGAACCGGTCCGCGACGTCCCGCAGCAGCGCCCGGTCGTGACTGACGAGGGCGAGAGCGCCGTCGTGCTCGCGCAGCCGACGGGTCAGGAAGTCCAGGCCTCCCGCGTCGAGGTGGTTGGTCGGCTCGTCGAGCAGCAGGACGTCGTGGTGCGTGCCGAGCAGGCAGGCCAGCCGGACCCGGTAGCGCTGCCCGACCGACAGTGTGGACAGGGGGCGGTCGCGGTCGGTGCGGGCGCCGAGGGCGTCGAGGGCGACGTCGAGGCGGCGTTCCGCGTCCCACGCGTCGAGCCGGGTGGCGGCGTCGAGGGCGGCGGCGTAGAGGTCGCCGGCGCCGGGGTCGTCCCCCGCGGCCAGGGCGAGGGCCGCCTCGTCCAGTGCGCGCAGGGCGGCGAGGGACGGGGCGAGCGCCTCGGAGGTCAGGGTGCCGACGGTCTCGCCGTCCCGCGCGGACAGTTCCTGGCGGGCCAGGCCGAGGGTGCCGGTCCGGTGCACGGAGCCCTCGTCGGGCGCGAGCAGTCCGGCCAGGACGTGCAGCAGGGTCGTCTTGCCCCGCCCGTTCTCGCCGACGACGGCGATCCGCGACCGGGCGGAGACGGTGACCGAGACGCCGTCCAGGACGCGGCGCGACCCGAGGGTGACGGTGACGCCCTCGGCGCGCAGGTGCGCGCCGCCGCCCGCCGCGACGGGCACGGGCGTGACTTCAGGGGTGGCGGGGGTGACCGGGACGGTCGGAGGGGTGAGGTTCAACGGATGCTCCGCAGCTCGCAGGGGGAGCCGGGGGCAGCGGAAGGCGGCCGCCCGGCGGGAACCGGAACGGCGAGCGCTTTTTCACCAGGGGGAAGGCGCCGCCGTCAGCGGCGGAATCGAACCTTCTGCGACCAGATACCTCGTGCCATGCCGTCCACCGTAACAGGGGGGCTGTCGCCGCTCCCGTGGATTTCCGGCCCGCCGGGCTCCCGGGGACCCGTCGGGCCGTGCGGCGGGCCCGGTGGCCGGTCCGACGGGACGGCGGGCGGGGCAACGGGCCGGGGCGACATGGCGCACCCCGGCCCGTTCACGGCACCCGCACGGCCGTACGCGCAACAGCCTCGCGTGTCCGTATATCGGCACCGCTTCCCCGGAGTTGCCTCCGTGTTAACGGAGTTCAGGCCTCCGGGGCGGTGAGTGCGAGCGAGCGCCTGAGGAAGTCGAGCTGGAGGCGGAGGAGGTTCTCGGCGACCTCCTCCTGCGGGGTCATGTGGGTGACGCCGGACAGGGGCAGGACTTCGTGGGGCCGGCCGGCCGCGAGGAGGGCCGAGGACAGGCGCAGGGAGTGGGCGACCACCACGTTGTCGTCCGCCAGGCCGTGGATGACCATCAGGGGGCGGTGCGGCTCGGCGGCGTCGACCAGGCCCGCGTCGTCGATCACCGAGTTGCGGCGGTAGACCTCCGGCTGCTCGTCCGGGTGGCCGATGTAGCGCTCCTGGTAGTGGGTGTCGTAGAGGCGCAGGTCGGTGACCGGGGCGCCGACCACCGCCGCGTGGAAGACGTCCGGCCGGCGCAGCGCGGCCAGGGCCGCCAGGTAGCCGCCGAAGGACCAGCCCTGGATGGCGACGCGGTCCAGGTCGAGCGGGAAGTCGGAGGCGAGGGCCCGGAGCGCGTCCACCTGGTCCTGGACGGTGACCGCGGCGAGGTCGTCCTTGACGGCCTTCTCCCAGGCGGGGGAGTGGCCGGGGGTGCCGCGGCCGTCGGCGACGATCACCGCGAAGCCCTGGTCGGCGAACCACTGCGAGGTCAGGTGGGGGTTGTGCGCGGCCAGCACGCGCTGGCCGTGCGGGCCCCCGTAGGGGTCCAGGAGGACGGGGAGGGGAGTGTCCCCGTGATAGTCCCGTGGCATAAGCACGGCGCACGGAATTTTCCGTGCGCCCCCCTGGGTGAGGGTCAACCGGGGGGACATACCGGGGTCTTCGGCGTACGAGCGAACAGTCGCCGTCGGTTTCCCGTCACGCAGGATCCGCGCCCGGGAGCCCGGCCGGTCCGGTGTCGCGGACACCAGGACGGTCACGTCCCCGGCGCGCACCGCGGAGTGCACGCCGGGTTCCCGGGAGACGCGCTCCACGCCCAGGTCGTTCACCCGGTAGACGTGCACCTCGCCGATCTCCGGGTCGCCGTCCGCCGCCCCCGGCCGCGTGCCCGGCCCGGCTCCCGCGGACGCCGACACCAGCACGTCGTCGTCCGACACGTCCAGGACCGCGCGGACGTGCAACTGCGCTCCGGTCAGCGGGCGTTCGCCGACGGCGAGCCGCCGCGCGCCGCCCTCGTCGGTGATCCGGACCAGCTGTCCGGAAGGGCTCCAGCAGGGCACCCCCGCGAAAAGATCAAGCCAAACCGGATCTTCGTCGGCGTGCACCATCCGGGTGGCCCCGGTGTCCGGGTCCACTGCCAGGAACAGCTGACTGCGCTGGTCGCGCGCCTGTACGAGCAGCAGTGGCGCACCCGCCGCTGACCAGTGCACATGCGCCAGGTACGGGTACCGCGCCCGGTCCCACACGACCTCCGTGCGCGCCCCGTCCAGCCCGGTCACGAACAGCCGGACCTCCGCGTTCGCGGTCCCCGCCGCCGGGTACGCCACCCGCTGCGGCTCCCGTTCCGGATGCGCCGGATCGGAGATCCACCACCGCTTCACCGGCGTGTCGTCCACGCGCGCCACCAGTAGCCGGTCCGACTCCGGGGCCCACCAGAAGCCCCGCGAACGCCCCATCTCCTCGGCCGCGATGAACTCCGCGAGCCCGTGGGTGACGTTCTCCGACTCGGGGGTCGCCAGGGCCCTGTCGTCCGCCCCCTCCGCCCCGACGACCCGCAGCGCGCCCTGCGCGACGTAGGCGACGTGGCGTCCGTCGGGCGACGGCCGGGGGTCGATCACCGGTCCGGGAGTGGGCAGTTCACGCGCCGTACCGGCGCGCAGCTCGGCTGTGAAAAGCCGCCCTGACAAGGCGAAAGAGGCCAACTCGACCGCCGCGTCGGTGGCGTAGCCGACGATGCCGGCGCCGCCCTCGCGGCTGCGTTCGCGCCGCGCCCGCTCCTGGGCCGACAGGCGCTCCTCGGCGCCGCCCAGCAGGGCGTGCGGGTCGGCCGCCACGCGCTCCCCGCCGCCTCGGGGGTCGAGCACCCACAGCGCGTTGGCCCGGTCCGTGCCGGAGCCCGAGCGCAGGAACACCACCCGGGAGCCGTCGGGTGCCACGGTGAACGAACGCGGCGCGCCGAGCGTGAAGCGCTGGGTGCGGGCGTGCCGTCGGGGGAAGGAGTCGGTGTCGGTCGTCATGCCATGACCATATTGGCCATGCGCCCCCTTGTGCGGCTGTGCGCCGACCGATGCGCACGTACGGATAGTTATGATCGTTAGCGCATAGTGGGTATGAACCTGCTGGCTGCTGTGTGGATTTATCTGCCCCCATATTCCTACCCCCCTGTCGTCCTGGGATCCTTGGAGGTGAGCCGCCGTGGCACTCTCGATTTCGGCGGTAGTGCTGCTGGCGATCATCGTCTTCCTGCTGATCAAGAAGTCGGGCCTCAAGACGGGGCATGCGGTGATCTGCATGCTCCTCGGCTTCTACATGGCGTCGTCGACGATCGCGCCTACGATCAGTGAGTTGACGACCAACATCGCGGGCATGATCGGCAGCATCAACTTCTGATCCGCCGGCCTCGTCCGGCCCGACTCCGCACCTCCCCGGGGGTGTCGGCACAACACGCTGGGACCGACAGGTGAGGGAGGCCGGGCTGCCCGACGGCACGGGACCGCTGGTCCTCCGGCCGCCGGGGAGTCTCTGGAACCTCCACCGCGTCCCCGTCGGCCCGCGCGACGGCCCGTGGCGGCGCCCGCCGCGGTGGGCGCGCCCGTGGTCCCGCGCGCTGTTCGCCGGCTGCGCGGCCCGGCTCCGGGGTGCGCTCGGCGGCGGATCCGACGTGGGCGGGACGTGCGCGTACGCCCGTCACCAGAGGTGCGGCGGTGCCCACCGGGCGTCCCGCGCCGGGGAGTTCGGCCGGCTGTTCCCGGTGGGCGACGAGTGCGACGGGGCGTACGACCTGGTTCCGGGTGGGTGAAGCCGGCCATTCTCGACCGCGCCGCCTTCGTGCTGATCGCCCCGGCCGTTCCGCCGGGGTTCGGCGTCGCCCGCCTCGCCCGCCTCGCCCGCCTCGCCCGCCTCGCCCGCCTCGCCCGTCTCGCCGGCCGCGGCGCGGTCCGCGGAACCCCGGCCCGGGCCCCTCTCCCCCTCGCCTGTTACTCGCCGGTAAGGAATGATGGCGGGCAATCATCCACACGTTCAGGGGCGGTGCCACCGGTGACGACTTCCGAGGACCAGGAACAGGAAAAGGAACGGGGACGGGAGCGGGGGCAGGGCCGGGAGCGGGGTCCCGCCAGGGTGCACGCCTTCCGCGACGACGCCCTCGGCGACCATGACGCCGTGGGTCTCGCCGAGGCGATCCGCCGGGGGGAGGTGAGCGCCGCCGAGGCCGCCCGCGACGCGGCGGCCCGGGTCAGGGCGGTGGAGGACCGGCTGCACGCCGTCCAGGTGCACGTCGAGGTCCCGGCGTACCGTTCCGGGCCGGTCGGTTCCCTCACCGGGGTGCCGACCTTCGTCAAGGACAACACCGACTACCGGGGTCTGCCCACCGGGCACGGCAGCGCCGCGTTCGTGCCGAGGGCCGCGCGCCGGCACGCCCCGTTCGCCCGGCAGTTCGTCAGCACCGGCGTCACGGTGCTCGGCAAGACCCGGATGCCCGAGTTCGGGTTCAGCCCGACCACGGAGTACGAGGGTGCGGAGCCCGTCCGCAACCCGTGGCACACGGGCCGTTCGGCGGGCGGTTCGTCGGGCGGCAGCGCGGCCCTCGTCGCGGCCGGGGCGGTGCCGATCGCGCACGCCAACGACGGGGGCGGTTCGATCCGGATCCCCGCCGCCTGCTGCGGCCTCGTCGGCCTGAAGCCCACCCGGGGCCGGGTGGTCCGCAACGCTCAGGGCCGCCAGTTGCCCATCGACCTCGTCAGCGACGGCGTGGTGAGCCGCTCGGTGCGGGACAGCGCCGCCTTCCTCGCGGCCGCCGAGCAGTACTGGCGCAATCCGAAGCTGCAGCCCGTCGGCCTGGTCGAGGGTCCCTCGCGGCGGCGCCTGCGCATCGGGTTCCTGCGGGACTCGCCCAACGGCGTCCCCTCCGACGCCGACACCGGCGCGGCCGTCACGGAGACGGCCCGGCGGCTGGAGCGGCTCGGGCACACCGTGGAACCGGTGGAACTGGCCATCGACCCGAGCTTCACCCCGGACTTCCTCACCTACTGGGGCCTGTTGTCGTTCCTGATCGGCGTCACCGGACGGACCCTCGGCACGGACTTCGACCGGCACCGCATGGACGGCCTCAGCCGGGGCCTGCGCGAGACGTACGTGAAGGACTGGCGGCGCACGCCGGGCGTGGTGCGGAGGCTGAAGCGCACGCGGGAGCCGTACGCGGCGGCGTTCCGCGGGCTGGACCTGATCCTCTCCCCGGTCCTGGCCCGCACCACGCCCGAACTCGGCCACCTCAGCCCGGCCGTCCCCTACGACACCCTGATCGAGCGGATCCTCGCCTACGTCGCGTTCACGCCGGTCAACAACGTCGTCGGCACGCCGTCGATCTCGGTCCCGGCCACCCGCACGACGGAGGACGGGCTCCCGATCGGCGTCATGTTCTCCGGCCGTCCGGGCGCCGAACGGACGCTGCTGGAGCTCGCCTTCGAACTGGAGGCGGACGAGCCGTTCCGGAGCATCCGGGACGCCTGACGGGACGCTTGACGGGAGACCGGACGGGACGCCTGACGACAGATCGAATCCCCGCCCCGGCACCCGATTTCGAACGGCTTCGGCGGACCGCGAACTCGCAGCTCCAGAAACGTGCTTGACGCCCGTGGGCAGCGTGCCGAGTGCGGTCGGCCCCGGGGCCCGGCGCCTCGGTGCGGAACGGGGCGTACCTCTCGGGAGGGCCGGGTGCCCGCACCGTCGCGGCCGCGTGCCGGGCCGTGGTGAACCCCTGCGGACGGTGAGGCGGCTGGGACACACTGGGGCCGGGGTGCCGGAGTCGGGCGCCCGGGAGCGAGGGGGACCGTGGACAGGGGAGTTTCGCTGGCCGAGGCGCTCGGGGAACTGCGGCGGGAGCTGTACGCGGCGCAGGACGAGGGCGCGCACGAGCAGTTCCGGTTCGAGGTGGAACAGGCGGAGCTGGCGCTGGAGGTGGAGTTCCGCCGGGACGGCAACGGCGGGGTGAAGGTCGAGGTGGGCCTCCCCGGCGCCAAGGTCGCCGGGGAGGCCGGCGGTGGGCGGGGCGGTACGCGGCGGCAGACGCTGACGCTCACCCTGCGGGTCTGGGA
>NZ_LIRG01000149.1 GCF_001419695.1 Streptomyces prasinopilosus | reverse complement strand
GCGGCGGCCACAAGCTCGCCGGCGCCCTGGAGGCGTTCGTGCCGCGGGGGCTGGCCGTCCGGGGGCGGCGGGCGCTGGACGCCGGCGCCTCGACCGGCGGTTTCACCGACGTCCTGCTCCGGGCCGGGGCCGCGCACGTGGTCGCCGTGGACGTCGGATACGGACAACTCGCCTGGTCTCTCCGCAACGATGAACGCGTCACCGTCAAGGACCGTACGAACGTGCGGGAGTTGACGCTCGAAGCAATCGATGGGGAGCCTGTGGATCTTGTCGTGGGGGATCTGTCCTTCATCCCGCTCGGGCTGGTCCTGCCCGCCCTGAAGCAGTGCGTGCGGCCGGACGCCGATCTGGTGATGATGGTCAAGCCGCAGTTCGAGGTGGGCAAGGAACGGCTGGGCAGCGGCGGCGTCGTCCGCAGCCCGCAGCTGCGCGCCGAGGCCGTGCGGGCAGTGGCCGCCAGGGCCTGGGAGCTGGGACTGGGGGTGAAGGGCGTGACCGCGAGTCCGCTGCCCGGACCCTCGGGGAACGTCGAGTACTTTCTGTGGTTGCGGTCGGGAGCTCCTGAACTGGACCCGGCCGACGTCGACCGTGCAGTGGCGGAGGGGCCGCGTTGACAACGAACCGAACCCGTACTGTTTTCCTGCTCGCCCACACCGGCCGCCCGGCGGCCATCCGCAGCGCGGAACTCGTGGTCAAGGGACTGCTGCACTCCGGACTCGGGGTGCGGGTGCTGGAGAGCGAGGCG
The DNA here is from genome assembly GCF_001419695.1 of Streptomyces prasinopilosus. Classification (GTDB taxonomy): domain Bacteria; phylum Actinomycetota; class Actinomycetes; order Streptomycetales; family Streptomycetaceae; genus Streptomyces; species Streptomyces prasinopilosus. The sequence goes on along the minus strand of NZ_LIRG01000149.1, from coordinate 16,535 downwards.
CGGGACCTGCCGCTGCCGGACGAGGTGGAGACCGTCGGGGAGGCCACTCCTGAGTGCCTCGACGGCTGCGAGCTGCTGATCGTGCTGGGCGGCGACGGCACCCTGCTGCGCGGCGCCGAGTTCGCCCGCGCCTCGGGCGTGCCGATGCTCGGCGTGAACCTCGGCAGCGTCGGCTTCCTCGCCGAGGCCGAACGCGACGACCTCGACAAGGTCGTCGACCGGGTGGTGAGCAGGGCGTACGAGGTCGAGGAACGGATGACCGTCGACGTCGTCGTGCACCAGAACGGCACCATCGTGCACACGGACTGGGCGCTGAACGAGGCCGCCGTGCAGAAGGTGTCCGCCGAGCGGATGCTGGAGGTCGTGCTGGAGATCGACGGGCGTCCGGTGACCGGGTTCGGCTGCGACGGCATCGTGTGCGCCACCCCGACCGGATCGACCGCGTACGCGTTCTCCGCCGGCGGGCCCGTGGTGTGGCCCGAGGTCGAGGCGCTGCTGATGGTGCCGATCAGCGCGCACGCCCTGTTCGCCAAGCCGCTGGTGACCTCACCCGACTCGGTGCTCGCGGTGGAGATGCTGCCGCACGTCCCGCCCGGCGTGCTGTGGTGCGACGGGCGCCGGACCGTGGAACTGCCGGCCGGCGCGCGGGTGGAGGTGCGGCGCGGCGCCGTCCCGGTGCGGCTGGCCCGGTTGCACCACGCCTCGTTCACGGACCGGCTGGTGGCGAAGTTCGCCCTGCCGGTCTCGGGATGGCGGGGAGCGCCCCACTAGCACGCGGGTTCCCGCTGTCCGGCCGCCGCCCGCGCCCGTGCCCCGGCCCCGGGACCCGCCCGTGAGCGGGGTCCCGCTCACGGGTGACGACCTGCGGTGTTTCCGTCCGGACGGGGGGCGGCGTCGCACGGCGGGAGGAAAACCTCGTAAGGTCTGGGACGTGTTGGAGGAGATGCGGATACGGTCGCTCGGAGTCATCGACGATGCCGTGGTCGAGTTGTCACCCGGCTTCACCGCAGTCACCGGTGAGACGGGCGCGGGCAAGACCATGGTGGTCACCAGCCTCGGGCTGCTGCTGGGCGGAAGGGCGGACGCCGCCCTGGTGCGGATCGGTGCCAGGAACGCGGTCGTCGAGGGGCGGATCGCCGTGCCCGAGGGCGCCGCGGCCGCCGCGCGCGCGGGAGAGGCCGGGGCCGAGCTCGACGACGGTGCGCTGCTGATCAGCCGTACCGTCTCCGCCGAGGGGCGCTCCCGGGCCCACCTGGGCGGGCGGAGCGTGCCCGTGGGGCTCCTCGCCGAGATCGCCGACGACCTGGTGGCGGTGCACGGGCAGACCGATCAGCAGGGGCTCCTCAAGCAGTCCCGGCAGCGGCAGGCGCTCGACCGGTACGCGGGCGACGCGGTCGCCGGGCCGCTCGCCGGCTACACGGAGGCGTACAAGCGGCTGCGGGCCGTCGCCGCGGAACTCGAGGAACTCACCACCCGCGCGCGCGAACGGGCCCAGGAGGCCGACATGCTGCGCTTCGGGCTCGACGAGATCGCCGCCGTGGAACCCCGCCCCGGCGAGGACGCGGAACTGGCGGAGGAGGCCGAACGGCTCGGGCACGCCGAGGCCCTGGCGTCCGCCGCGTCCCTCGCCCACGCCGCTCTCGCCGGGAACCCGGAGGACCCCGAGGGCATCGACGCGGGAACGCTCGTCGCGGGCGCCCAGCGGGCCCTGGAGGCCGTCCGGGCGCACGATCCGGAACTGGCCGCGCTCGCCGACCGGATCGGCGAGGTCGGCATCCTGCTGCGTGACGTCGCCGGGGACCTCGCCGGGTACGCCGACGACCTGGACGCCGATCCCCTGCGCCTGGCGGCGGTCGAGGAGCGCCGGGCCGCGCTCACCGGGCTCACCCGCAAGTACGGCCAGGACATCGCCGCCGTGCTGGCCTGGGCCGAGGAGGGCGCGGCACGCCTCACCGACCTGGACGGCGACGACGAGCGGATCGAGGAACTCACCGCCGAACGCGACCGGCTGCGGGCCGAACTGGGCGGACTGGCACAGATCCTCTCCCGGGCGCGCACCGAGGCCGCCGAGCGCTTCGCCGCCGCCGTCACCGCGGAACTGGCCTCCCTCGCCATGCCGCACGCACGCGTGTCGTTCGACATCCGGCAGACCGAGGACCCGGACGGCGTCGAGGTCGACGGGCGCACGGTCGCCCACGGCCCGTCGGGCGTCGACGAGGTCGAACTGCTGCTCGCCCCGCACCCCGGCGCGCCGCCCCGGCCCATCGCCAAGGGCGCGTCCGGCGGTGAACTGTCGCGCGTGATGCTGGCCGTGGAGGTCGTGTTCGCCGGGACGGACCCGGTGCCCACGTACCTGTTCGACGAGGTCGACGCCGGTGTCGGCGGCAAGGCGGCCGTCGAGATCGGGCGGCGGCTCGCCAAGCTGGCGAAGAGCGCCCAGGTCGTCGTCGTCACCCATCTGCCGCAGGTGGCCGCCTTCGCGGACCGGCAGCTGCTGGTGGCGAAGACGAACGACGGCACCGTCACCCGGTCCGGGGTGAAGCTGCTCGAAGGGGAGGACCGGATCCGGGAACTGTCGCGGATGCTGGCCGGACAGGAGGACTCCGAGACGGCCCGCGCCCACGCGGAGGAACTCCTGGCGACGGCACGCGCGGACGGCTGACGGGCGACCGGCGGCCCCCGCACGGACGGCTGACGGACCCGGCGGCCGGCCGCCGGGTCGTCCGGGGAGGTGTCGGCCGACCGGAGGCACTTCGTCACTCGTACGGGTGATGTTCTCGGCCGCTCCGCTGCGGGCGGCCGCTCCGGTCGTTGCCGGGATCCCCCCGCCTCCTGGCATGCTTGACCGAGCACGCTTAGGAGACCGTGCGGTCCATCCCTTCCGCACGGTCCTTCTGTACGTTCCTCGGGACCATCCGACCCGAACCGGGAGCCCGGCCACGTGACCCCCGTGAGCATCCACTCACCGCACGGCCGGCCGCCGCTGCGCACCGTGCAGGTGCTGGGCGGCGGCACCGCCGCGACCAGCGCCCACGTGCGCTCGCTGGCCGAAGGGCTCGTCGCGCGGGGCGTGCGGGTCACGGTGTGCGCCCCCACCGAGGCGGAGCACACCCACGACTTCACGGGCGTCGGCGCCGAACACGTGCACGCCCCGCGCAGCAGCGACCCCGGCTCGGTGTCCGCGCTGCGGGCGGCGTGCGCGGACGCGGACCTGGTGCACGCGCACGGACTGCACGCCTCCTTCAGGACCGCGCTCGCCCTCGGCGGGCGGCACACCCCGCTGGTCGTCACCTGGCACGACCGGGCGCACGCCGAGGGTGCCCGCGCGCACGTCCTGCGGCTCATGGAGCGACGGGTCGTCAGGGCGGCCACCGTGGTGCTCGGCACCACCTCCGCCCTGCTCGACCGGGCACGCCGGACCGGAGCGCGGGACGCGAGGCTGGCGGCCGTCGCCTTCCCCGGGCCGCGCACGGCCCCGCGGACGGAGGACCCCGACGGGGCGCGGCTCAAGCTGCTGGCCGAACTCGGCGCCACCGGCCGCCCGTTATTGCTCGCCGCCGGCGCCCTCGAACGGCACCGCGGCCACCACACCCTGCTCGACGCCACCCACGGATGGCGCCGCCTCGAGCCCCAGCCGCTGGTCGCCGTCGCGGGGGAGGGGTCGCTGCGCGGTGAGCTCCAGCGCCGGATCACGGACGAGGACCTGCCGGTCCGGCTCGTCGGAGAGCGCGACGACGTCGCCGACCTGCTGCGGGCCGCCGACCTCGCCCTGCTGCCGAGCCGGCGGGAGGGGCGCCCCGTCCTCGCCCAGCAGGCCCTCCACGCGCGCGTGCCGCTCGTCGCGGCCGACACCGGCGGCATCCCCGAACTGGTCGGCGACGCCGCCGAACTCGTCCCGTACCGCAACGCGCGTGCCCTCGCCGACGCCGTCGTACGACTCCTCGGCGACCCCGCACGCCGGGACGAACTCAGGGCCAGGGGCGCCCGGCAGGCGGCCGGATGGCCGACGGAGGACGAGGCGGTGGCCCAAATCCTCAGCGTCTACGACGAGTTGACGCGGCCCCGGCCCCTGCCCTGAGACCACCGGGCGGGCCCGGCCCGCCCGGCGCGGGCACGGACCGCCGCTCAGCCCCCGTACGCCCCCGACGCCGTCAGGCGCAGGGCCGTGTCGATGAGCGGGACGTGGCTGAAGGCCTGCGGGAAGTTGCCGACCTGGCGCTGGTTGACCGGGTCCCACTCCTCGGCGAGCAGACCGAGGTCGTTGCGCAGGGCCAGCAGCCTCTCGAACAGCCTGCGGGCCTCGTCCACGCGGCCGATCATCGCCAGGTCGTCGGCCATCCAGAACGAGCAGGCGAGGAACGCCCCCTCGTCACCCGGCAGCCCGTCGACACCCTCGTCGGAGCCCTCCGTCGGGTAGCGCAGGATGAAGCCGTCCGGGGTGGACAGCTCCCGCTGGATCGCCTCGATGGTGCCGATCACCCGCTTGTCGTCCGGCGGCAGGAAGCCCACCTGCGGGATCAGCAGCAGCGAGGCGTCCAGCTCCTTCGAGCCGTACGACTGCGTGAACGTGTTGCGTTCCCTGTCGTAGCCCTTCTCGCACACGTCCCGGTGGATGTCGTCGCGCAGCTGCTTCCACCGCTCCAGGGGGCCGTCCGCGTCGCCGGACTCGATGAGCTTGATGGTGCGGTCGACGGCGACCCACGCCATCACCTTGGAGTGCACGAAGTGGCGGCGCGGGCCGCGGACCTCCCAGATGCCCTCGTCCGGCTCCGTCCAGTGCTTCTCCAGGTACTGGATCAGCTTCAGCTGGAGCAGGGACGCGTAGTCGTTGCGGGCCAGGCCCGTCATGTGGGCCAGGTGCAGGGCCTCGGTGACCTCGCCGTACACGTCCAGCTGGAGCTGGTGCGCCGCGCCGTTGCCCACCCGGACCGGGGCCGAGTTCTCGTAGCCCGGCAGCCAGTCCAGCTCCGCCTCGCCGAGCTCGCGCTCACCGGCGATGCCGTACATGATCTGCAGGTTCTCCGGGTCGCCGGCCACCGCGCGCAGCAGCCACTCGCGCCAGGCGCGGGCCTCCTCGCGGTAGCCGGTGCGCAGCAGCGAGGACAGGGTGATCGCCGCGTCCCGCAGCCAGGTGTAGCGGTAGTCCCAGTTGCGGACGCCGCCGATCTCCTCCGGCAGGGAGGTGGTGGGCGCGGCGACGATGCCGCCGGTCGGGGCGTAGGTGAGCGCCTTCAGCGTGATCAGGGAGCGGATCACGGCCTCCCGGTAGGGACCGTGGTACGTACAGTGCTCCACCCACTCCCGCCAGAAGTCCTCCGTCGCCTCCAGCGACTGCTCCGGCTCCGGCAGCGCCGGGGGCTCCTTGTGCGAGGGCTGCCACGACACCGTGAACGCGATCCGGTCACCCGGCGCCACCGTGAAGTCCGAGTACGTCGTCAGCGACTGCCCGTACGTCTCGGCGGGGGTGTCGAACCACACCGAGTCCGGACCCGCGACGGCGACCGTGCGTCCCTCGTGCTTGTGCACCCACGGCACCACCCGGCCGTAGGAGAACCGCATCCGGAGCGCCGAGCGCATCGGCACGCGGCCCGAGACGCCCTCCACGATGCGGATGAGCTGCGGTGCGCCGTCACGCGGGGGCATGAAATCGGTCACCCGGACCGTGCCGCGGTCGGTGTCCCACTCGGACTCCAGGATCAGCGAGTCGCCGCGGTAGCCGCGCCGGGTCGCGGCCGGCGGCCGGGCGTCGGCCGCGTGCGCCGGGCCGATCCGCCAGAAACCATGTTCCTCGGTGCCCAGCAGCCCGGCGAAGATGGCGTGCGAGTCGAAGCGGGGCAGGCACAGCCAGTCCACCGTGCCGTCCCGGCAGACCAGGGCGGCGGTCTGCATGTCTCCGATGAGTGCGTAATCTTCGATGCGCCCGGCCACGTGCAACTCCAGTCGAACGGCCACGTCACCCCGCAAGGGGTTGTCGCTGGTGCGGTCAAGGGGTTTTTGAGATGAGTCGTTGAGCGAGAAAGCAAAGCAGTCGCTCAGCCGTGAATGCAAAGCGCCCATTGTTACTCAACGAACTGACGAGCTGGTGTTGTTCCGGTGAGACGGGCGGGGGTGGTGCCGTTCGGCCGGCCGGGCTCGCCAGCGGGTGTCCGAGCAGGATACGACGCACGTAGAGGGTCTGTGTGCCGCTCCGGCCAACGCGCACCCGCCGAACGGGTGAGCAGGGGGTGAGGAACCCGTGACGGGTCACGGAAGCGTGTCCGCGCATGCGCGGAGCGTGCCCGGACAGCATTGTCCCGTGGCGCTGATACGCTGGTAGCCCGTGGACCGGTGGGCCCCTTCCCCGGAGGGGAAATCCAGAAAAGGGCACCCCCGAACCGCAGCGACGGCGCCGCCGGAGTCCTCCGGCAGCCGGTCGCCCCGCACCCCCAGACCGCGACCACGGGAGCCCCCTCTTGGCCATGCCAAAATCCACGACGACCAAGCACATCTTCGTCACCGGGGGTGTCGCATCCTCGCTCGGCAAGGGGCTGACCGCCTCCAGCCTCGGCATGCTGCTCAAGGCCCGCGGACTGCGCGTCGTCATGCAGAAGCTCGACCCGTACCTCAACGTCGACCCGGGCACGATGAACCCCTTCCAGCACGGTGAGGTCTTCGTCACCAACGACGGGGCCGAGACCGACCTGGACATCGGGCACTACGAGCGCTTCCTCGACCGCGACCTCGACGGCTCCGCCAACGTCACCACCGGCCAGGTCTACTCGACCGTGATCGCCAAGGAACGGCGCGGCGAGTACCTGGGCGACACCGTGCAGGTCATCCCGCACATCACCAACGAGATCAAGCACCGCATCCGCCGCATGGCGACGGACGAGGTCGACGTCGTGATCACCGAGGTCGGCGGCACGGTCGGCGACATCGAGTCGCTGCCGTTCCTGGAGACCGTCCGCCAGGTGCGGCACGAGGTCGGCCGCGACAACGTGTTCGTCGTCCACATCTCGCTCCTGCCCTACATCGGCCCCTCCGGCGAGCTGAAGACGAAGCCGACCCAGCACTCGGTCGCCGCGCTGCGCAACATCGGCATCCAGCCGGACGCGATCGTGCTGCGCTGCGACCGCGAGGTGCCGACCGCGATCAAGCGGAAGATCTCGCTGATGTGCGACGTCGACGAGGCCGCCGTGGTCGCCTGCCCCGACGCCCGGTCGATCTACGACATCCCGAAGGTCGTGCACGCCGAGGGCCTGGACGCCTACGTCGTGCGCAAGCTGGACCTGCCGTTCCGGGACGTGGACTGGACGACCTGGGACGACCTGCTCGACCGGGTCCACAACCCCGACCACGAGATCGTCATGGCCCTGGTCGGCAAGTACATCGACCTGCCCGACGCCTACCTCTCGGTCACCGAGGCACTGCGCGCGGGCGGCTTCGCCAACAAGGCCCGGGTGAAGATCAAGTGGGTCACCTCCGACGACTGCAAGACCCCGGCCGGCGCCCAGGCGCAGCTCGGTGACGTCGACGCGATCTGCATCCCCGGCGGCTTCGGGGACCGCGGTGTGCTCGGCAAGGTCGGCGCGATCCGCTACGCGCGCGAGAACCGGATCCCGCTGCTCGGCCTCTGCCTGGGCCTGCAGTGCATCGTGATCGAGGCGGCCCGCAACCTCGCGGACGTCTCCGACGCCAACTCCACCGAGTTCGACCCGGCCACCTCCCACCCGGTCATCTCCACCATGGCCGAGCAGCTCGACATCGTCGCCGGCGAGGGCGATCTGGGCGGCACGATGCGGCTCGGCATGTACCCGGCGAAGCTGGCCGAGGGCTCGATCGTGCGCGAGGTGTACGACGGCAAGGAGTACGTCGAGGAGCGCCACCGGCACCGCTACGAGGTGAACAACGCCTACCGCGCGGAGCTGGAGAAGAAGGCCGGCATCGTCTTCTCCGGCACCTCCCCGGACGGCAAGCTCGTCGAGTACGTCGAGTACCCGCGCGAGGTCCACCCGTACCTGGTCGCCACCCAGGCGCACCCGGAGCTGCGCTCGCGCCCGACGCGTCCGCACCCGCTGTTCGCGGGCCTCGTCAAGGCCGCGGTGGAGCGGAAGATCTCGAAGTAGCACACCGGTTGTACGGTTGCCGGGGCGTGGAACCCTCGATCGGTGAGCGCCCCGGCCGCCGCCGTACGCCTGCACGTCTGGAAGGACCCCAATGACCGGAACGACCATCAAGGACACCCCGGAGGAGTGGGAGGTCCGGGCGACCAGGACGCCCTTCGTCGGCAACAAGACCTCCGTGCGCACCGACGACGTGGTCATGCCCAACGGGACCGTGGTCCACCGCGACTACCAGGTCCACCCCGGTTCCGTGGCCGTCCTCGCCCTCGACGACGCCGACCGCGTGCTGGTCCTGCGCCAGTACCGGCACCCCGTGCGCCACAAGCTGTGGGAGATCCCGGCCGGCCTGCTCGACGTCCCCGGCGAGAACCCGCTGCACGCCGCCCAGCGGGAGCTGTACGAGGAGGCGCACGTCAAGGCCGAGGACTGGCGGGTGCTGACCGACGTCTACACCACCGCCGGCGGCTGCGACGAGGCCGTACGGATCTTCCTGGCCCGGGGCCTGTCCGAGGCCGAGGGCGACCGCTTCGAGGTCGAGGACGAGGAGTCGGACATGGAACTGGCCCGGGTGTCCGTCACGGACCTGGTCCGCGGCGTGCTGGCCGGCGAACTGCACAACAACTGCCTTGTGGTGGGCGTGCTTTCGCTCGTGGCCGCGCGCAACGGGGACGGACTCGACGCGCTGCGTCCGGCCGGGGCGCCGTGGCCCGCCCGCCCGTTCGAGGCCTGAACCGCCCCGTTCCCCTTGCGATGTGACCATCGGCTGATCCGATCGGGGGATGCGTCCGCCGTGCTCCACACGGAACGTAGCAGAGCGTGAACTAGGCTCTGGAAGACGCCCGATCCGGAGTCCCGGCGGGCCGGCGTGTGCGGTGGGACGGGAGTGTGGCCCGTGACGGACCAGGCGGTGGACACGGACGGCGTGCGGCTCTCCCGCGACGTTGCCGCGGAGACCCGGTTCCTGGGCCGCACCAGGGAGCTGAAGGAGCTCCGGGCCGACATCGAGCGCGCCGGGCTCGACACCCTCTCCGGCCGCAAGGCCCCCCGCGCCCGGGTGCTGCTCATCGCGGGCCGGCCCGGCTCCGGCCGGACGACGCTCGGTGAGGAACTCGTCCGCCAGGTCGCCGACCGCTACCCCGACGGGGTGCTGCGCGCCCGGCTGAGCGAACCCGACGGCACGCGCGTGCCCGTCGAGCGCTCCGCGCGGGAACTGCTCGGGGCGCTCGGGACGCCCGCCCCGGCCGGAGCCGACGAGGACCACCTCGCCGGGACGCTGCGGAGCGCCCTGGCCGGCCGCCGGGTCCTGCTCCTGCTGGACGACGCGGCCGACGCCGAGCAGGTCGACGCCCTGCTGCCGGACAACCCCGACTGCCTGGTGGTCGCCATCTCCCAGGGCCCGCTGACCGGCATCTCCGACGTCCGCCCCTGCACCCTCGGCGGCCTCGACACCAAGTCCGCCGTGGAACTGCTGTCCCGGATCGCCGGCCCGGTCCGCGTCACCGTCGACCCGCGGGCCGCGGAGGGACTGGCCGAACACTGCCAGGGACAGCCCGCCGCCCTGGTCCTGGCCGGCGGCTGGCTGGCCGCCCGGCCCAAGGCCGCCGTCGCCGACCTCGCCAGACACCTGCGCGCCGGGGCCGACGAGGGCGCCGTGACCGGCCGTGCCCTGCGGCTGGTGCACGACGGACTGCCCGCGCCCGCCGCCCGGACCCTGCGTCTGCTGAGCCTCGCCCCGGCCGGCCTGGTCGATCCGCACACCGCCTCCGCGCTCGCGGGATGCTCGGTGAGCAGCGCGCGCACCACCCTGGACGACTTCGTCTCCGTGGGGCTGCTGCACGCCGTGGAGAGCCCGCTGCCGCAGTACGAGGTGCCCGGCTGCCTGCACCCCCTGCTGGCGGGCCTCGCCGAGACCCACGAACGGCCCGGGGAACTCCAGCTGGCCCGCGCCCGCATGCTGGAACGGACCGTACGGCTGCTCCAGTCGTGCAGGGCCATCACCGAGACCGACAGCCTCCGGGCGCGCGAGAAACTCCTCGGGACGCCGCGCTCCCTGCGCTTCGCCAGCCCCCGCGACGCCGCCGACTGGCTGAGCGCCCGCCGGCCCGCCCTGCTGGCCTCGGCCCGCCTCGCGGTCGCCGACGGGACCCTGGACACCCTGGCCCGCCGCCTGATGGCCCAGCTGGTGCGCGCCATGGTGGCCCACTTCGGCACCCGGGCCGCCGCGGGCGACCTCTACGGCATCCACCACCTGGTCCTCGACGTGGCCGAGCGCCGGAGACTTCCCCGCGAGCAGGCCGCGGCCCTGCTGAACCTCGGCGACCTCGACGCCCGCACCGGCCGCACGGCCGAGGCGCTGGCGCGCTACCGGGCCGCGCTGGACGCCGGCCGCGCGGCGAACGATCCGTACGCGACCGGCCGCGCGACGGAGTCCGTGGGGGGCGCCCACCTGGAACTCGGCGACTTCGACCGGGCCGCCGACTGGTTCGGCCGGGCCCTGGCCGAGCGGCTCGCCCAGGGCGAGCGCGCGGACGCCGCCCGCCTGTACGGCCGGATCGCCGCCGCCCACACCTACGCCGGCCGCTACGGCGAGGCGCTGCGGAACTGGCGGGCGGCGGTCGCCGGGCACCGGAAGAACGGCGACCTGGCCGCCCGGGCGCGCGCGCTGAGCGAACTGGCCCGGGTCCAGGAGTACGCGGGCCGCCCCGAGGATTCGCTGCGCACCTGCCGGGAGGCGGTGGAGTGGGCCCGGCGGGCCGAGGACACCCGGCTGCAGGCCGCGCTGCACCTGCGGCTCGCCGACACCTTCGACCACCTGGGGGACCCCGCGTCGGCCGCGCTGCACCGGAGCTCGGCGGAGCGGATGCTGGGAGAAGAGGCCCAGGAGACCGGAGGCGGCCCGGAACGAGAAGGCGACACCTGTGAAACCGGTGGATCCATCGCGGAAGTTTGATGCTTTGCAAGGCTGCGCGACGGGAAGACCTTCATCAAGGAGGTCCCGCCGCGCCTCCTCCGCGGTCTCCCCCGGTGCGCACGCGTGCGCCCGGGCAGGTGCGGCACCACCTCGTACCCCGAGCCAAGGACCGTGATCGATGTGAAGGTCGGCATTCCCCGCGAGGTCAAGAACAACGAGTTCCGGGTGGCCATCACCCCCGCCGGCGTGCACGAACTGGTGCGCCACGGCCATCAGGTCGTCATCGAGCACGGCGCCGGTGCGGGCTCCTCGATCCCGGACGGCGAGTACGTCGCCGCGGGCGGGCAGATGCTCGGCACCGCCGACGAGGTGTGGGCCGCCGCCGACCTGCTGCTGAAGGTGAAGGAGCCCGTCGCCGAGGAGTACCACCGGCTGCGCAAGGACCAGACCCTCTTCACCTACCTGCACCTGGCCGCCTCCCGGGAGTGCACGGACGCCCTCCTGGCCTCCGGCACCACCGCCGTCGCCTACGAGACCGTCGAGCTGCCCGGCCGCGCGCTGCCGCTGCTCGCCCCCATGTCCGAGGTCGCCGGTCGGCTGTCCACCCAGGTCGGCGCCTACCACCTGATGCGGGCCGGCGGCGGCCGGGGCGTGCTGCCCGGCGGGGTCCCCGGGGTGCCGGCCGGCCGGGCCGTCGTCATCGGCGGGGGCGTCTCCGGCTGGAACGCCGCGCAGATCGCCGTCGGCATGGGCTTCCACGTGACCCTGCTCGACAAGGACATCGACAAGCTCCGGGAGGCGGACCGGGTCTTCGGCACGAGGATCCAGACCGTCGTCTCCAACACCTTCGAGCTGGAGAAGGCCTGCCTCGAGGCCGACCTCGTGATCGGCGCCGTGCTGATCCCCGGCGCCAGGGCGCCGAAGCTGGTCACCGACGACCTCGTCGCGCGGATGAAGGAGGGGAGCGTCCTCGTCGACATCGCGATCGACCAGGGAGGCTGCTTCGAGGACTCCCGCCCGACCACGCACGCCGAGCCGACCTTCACGGTCCACGGCTCGGTCTTCTACTGCGTCGCCAACATGCCCGGCGCCGTGCCCAACACCTCCACCTACGCGCTCACCAACGCCACGCTGCCGTACATCGTCGAACTCGCGGACCACGGCTGGAGGCAGGCGCTGCGCCGCGACCCCGCGCTCGCCAAGGGCCTCAACACGCACGACGGCGAGGTCGTCCACCGGGAGGTGGCCGCGGCACACGGTCTGGAGCACGTCGAACTCGCCGAACTGCTCCGCTGAACGGCCGCGCCGCCGGGCCGGGCCGGCCCCGCGCGGCCGCCCCCGGACCGGCGCCCGGAGACCGCCTCCGGACGCCAAGTCGACCAAGTCACCGACCGGAAAAGGCGATACGTCAACTTCCGCCGTCAACGTCGTGCGTCCGGAGCCACCTTGCCCGTCGGGCACGGCGAGATGTGTGTATGGTCACTTCACGAATCGCGGGCAACTCGCCTCGAACGTACCCCTTCCACCGATTCGCACACCGGTGAAACCTGCCATGCGACGGCCGTACGCCCTTGACAGAGGGATGTTTCATTGTCGACACATCCGGCCGGGTCCGGCGGATTGTGTTGCTGCGGACCGCCGACACGCCATAGAGTCGCCAACCGTCGGCATGATGCCACGCTGACCTGTCTAGAAGTTTCCTGGTCACCAAGGAGGTAAGACGACTTGTGAATGAGTCGACATTTACTCCCGGGGGTGGTCACCCAGGAATGACTGCACGGGGGCGAGGTCCCGCGGAGTCCGCTCCTTCCGGCTCCGTCGCCGTGCGCGCCTTCGTACCCCATCAGATCCAGCAGGCGACTCCCACTGCACACCAGAGCATGGATGGCCATCACGTGAACGCCATGGCCGGCGACGGAAGTGGCGCGCCCCACAACCAATTCGCCGACTACGACGAACTGCCCGAGGGGCACTTCTACGATCCCGACGCCGAGTACGAGCCGGATCCCGAGTACGCGGCCACCCTCGCGCCCGACGCGGCCCGCCAGCGCCGCGAGCGCGTCGGCCCGACCGGACGTCCGCTGCCGTACTTCCCGATCCCGGGCCCGCTGGCCGACCACGGCCCCGCGAAGATCATCGCGATGTGCAACCAGAAGGGCGGCGTCGGCAAGACCACGTCGACCATCAACCTGGGCGCCGCGCTCGCGGAGTACGGACGCCGGGTGCTGCTCGTCGACTTCGACCCGCAGGGCGCGCTGTCGGTCGGCCTCGGCGTCAACCCGATGGAACTCGACCTCACCGTCTACAACCTGCTCATGGAGCGGGGCATGGCGGCCGACGAGGTCCTGCTGAAGACGGCGGTCCCCAACATGGACCTGCTGCCCAGCAACATCGACCTGTCGGCGGCCGAGGTCCAGCTGGTCTCCGAGGTCGCCCGCGAGTCGACGCTGCAGCGCGCGCTGAAGCCGCTCATGGACGACTACGACTACATCGTGATCGACTGCCAGCCCTCGCTCGGCCTGCTCACGGTCAACGCGCTGACGGCCGCGCACAAGGTGATCGTGCCGCTGGAGTGCGAGTTCTTCGCGCTGCGCGGGGTGGCCCTGCTGACCGAGACCATCGAGAAGGTCCAGGAGCGGCTCAACCCCGAGCTGGAGCTCGACGGGATCCTCGCCACGATGTACGACTCGCGCACGGTGCACAGCCGCGAGGTGCTCGCGCGGGTCGTCGAGGCCTTCGACGACCACGTCTACCACACGGTCATCGGGCGCACGGTCCGCTTCCCGGAGACCACCGTCGCCGGTGAGCCGATCACCACGTACGCGTCCAACTCCGTCGGTGCCGCCGCCTATCGCCAGCTCGCCAGGGAGGTGCTCGCCCGGTGTCACGCCGAGTGAGTCTGCCGGGGGCCGACGAACTCTTCCGTACGACAGGGGGGATGGCACTCCAGGCGTCCACGCCCAGGCGCCAGGCCCACGGCGAGGGCCGGGTCCCCGCCCCCGCGGGGGAGAGCGACGCGGCCGCGGCCCAGGAGGACACCCCGCAGTCGGTGCCCGCGCAGGGCGGTGACGGCGGGGGCGCCGAGCACGTCGCGGCGGACGCGGAGCCGGCCGAAGCGGGCGAGTCCCGCAGCCGCGCCGCGCCGGAGCGCTCCGCGCGAAGGCCGGGGACGGCGGAGGGACCGGCCGCGGAGGCGGCCCCCCGCAAGCGCGCGAGGGCGGCGGCACGCCGGCCCAGCGGCCGCGAGCGGCACGACGAGAAGATCACGGTGTACGTGTCCGCCGAGGAGCTCATGGACCTCGAGCACGCCCGTCTGGTGCTCCGGGGCGAGCACGGGCTGGCCGTCGACCGGGGCAGGATCGTCCGCGAGGCGGTCGCCGTGGTCCTCGCCGACCTGGAGTCCCGCGGGGACGCCAGCATCCTCGTACGACGTCTGCGCGGACGGTAGCGGTAGCCTGCGGAGGCCATGACCTCGAACGACACCCCCGCCGGCCGCCGCCTGCGGCCCGGCCGCCGTCGCGCGCTGGGCCGGGGGCCGCAGGGCGCGCCACCGGTGGCACCGCCCGCGGAGGCGGGGGCGGAACCGGACGCGGGCCCGTCGTCCGGGCCGGCGCCCGAGGGTCCCGGGACGGACGGCGCACCGGCCGCCGGGCCCCCGGCGGCCGGCCCGGAGGACGACGGCGTGGGGACGCGCGGCCCGGAGCCCGCCGAGGGGGACCCGGGGCCCGGTGGAGCCGGGACGGCCGGCGGGACCGCGGGATCCGGAACGGCGGAGGCGGCAGCGGCGGCCGAGGCCGCGGAGGAGGAGGACGGCGGCCGGTTCAAGGTCCGGCTGTCGAACTTCGAGGGACCGTTCGACCTGCTGCTCCAGCTGATCTCCAGGCACAAGCTGGACGTCACCGAGGTCGCGCTGTCCAGGGTGACCGACGAGTTCATGGCGTACATCCGGGCGCTGGGACCCGACTGGGACCTGGACGAGACGACCGAGTTCCTGGTCGTCGCGGCCACGCTGCTCGACCTCAAGGCGGCCCGCCTGCTGCCCGCCGCCGAGGTGGAGGACGAGGCCGACCTCGCCCTGCTGGAGGCCCGGGACCTGCTGTTCGCCCGCCTGCTCCAGTACCGCGCGTACAAGCGGATCGCGGAGATCTTCGGCATGCGGCTGGACGCGGAGGCCCGGCGCCGCCCCCGTACCGTGGGGCTCGAGCCCCACCACGCCGAGCTGCTCCCCGAGGTCGTCATCAGCATCGGCGCGGAGGGGTTCGCCCGGCTCGCCGTCAAGGCGATGCAGCCCAGGCCCGAGCCGCAGGTGTACGTCGACCACATCCACGCACCGCTGGTCAGCGTGCAGGAGCAGGCCGGGATCATGGTCGCGCGGCTGAGGGAACTCGGCGAGGCCAGTTTCGGGGCCCTGACCGAGGACACGGACGACACCCTGACCGTCGTCGCCCGGTTCCTCGCGCTCCTGGAGCTGTACCGGGAGAAGGCCGTCGCCCTCGACCAGGAGAGCGCGCTCGGCGAGCTGACCGTGCGCTGGACCGGCGGGGACGGGGACGCCGCCCCCGCGGTCACCGACGAGTTCGACCGGCCGCCCGAAGCACCGGAAGAACCACCGAAGGAGGAGGGGTGAGCACAGCGTGACCGAGGACACAGCAGGCGTTCCCGCGGGCCCGCGCACCGTCGCGGACCTCGAACTCGGGCCGGCGCTGGAGGCCGTCCTCATGGTCGTGGACGAGCCCGCGACCGAGGAGCGGCTGGCGAAGATCCTGGAACGGCCCCGGCGGCAGGTCGCGGACGCGCTGCGGGCGCTGGCCGACGAGTACGCCGTCCAGGGGCGGGGCTTCGAGCTGCGGCTCGTCGCCGGCGGCTGGCGTTTCCACAGCCGCCCCGAGTACGCCGCGGCCGTCGAGGCCTTCGTCCTGGACGGCCAGCAGGCCCGGCTCACCCAGGCGGCCCTGGAGACCCTCGCCGTGGTCGCCTACCGCCAGCCGGTCAGCCGCGGCAGGGTCTCCGCCGTGCGCGGGGTGAACTGCGACGGGGTCATGCGCACCCTGCTGCAGCGCGGTCTGGTCGAGGAGGCGGGCACGGAACCCGAAACAGGTGCGATCCTGTACACGACGACGAACTACTTCCTGGAGCGGATGGGCCTGCGCGGTCTGGACGAGCTCCCGGAGCTCGCGCCCTTCCTCCCGGAGGCGGAGGCGATCGAGGCCGAGACGCTGGAAGGGGTCCCGTCGTTCGATCCGGACGCCCCGGATTCCGAGGACGCAGACGACAAGACGGAACTGTGATGCGAAGCAGCAGCGGCAGGAACAGCAGCGGAAACAACGGCGGGAGCCGTGGTGGCAACAGCGGCGGCCGCGGCGGGAGCGGCGGTGGCCGCGGTGGTCACCGCGACGCCGGGAACAACCGCGACGACCGGCAGGGCGGTCGTCCGAAGAAGCCGCGCCCGGAGGAGCGGCGCTACGACGTGGGCCCCGGCGCCACCCATGAGGGCCCCAAGTCGGGCCGCGGGCCCGCGGCCC
>NZ_LIRG01000148.1 GCF_001419695.1 Streptomyces prasinopilosus | reverse complement strand
GGAGGCCCGGCCGGGCCTCCCCCGCCCGGGCCTCCGCGTCCGTCCCGGCCCCCGTCCTTCGCGAAGGAGTCCCCCGTGCGTGACATCCTCCCGGCACTCACCGGCTGGTACGCCGCGGGCCGGCCGTTCGGCCTGGCCACCGTGGTCGGCGCGAGCCGCAGCACCCCGCGTGATCCGGGCGCGGCGATGGCCGTGGGGCCGGACGACGAGGTGGTGGGCAGCGTGTCTGGCGGGTGCGTCGAGGGCGCGGTGTTCGAGCTGGCCCGGGAGGTCGTCGAGGACGGCGGCGCCCGGCTGGAGACCTTCGGCTACAGCGACGACGACGCCTTCGCGGTCGGCCTGACCTGCGGCGGTGAGATCACCCTGCTCGTGCGCCCGGTGACGCCGGAGCGGGACCCGGCGTTCGGCGCCGTCGCGGAGTCGGTCGCCGCGGGCGAGCCGGTGACCGTGGCGACGGTGACCGACGGTCCCGCACCGCGCGGGGCCACGCTGGCCGTGTGGCGGGACCGGCTGGCGGGCACCCTGGGGACGGCCGGCCTGGACGCGGCGGTCACCGCCGACGCGCGCGGCGAACTGGCCCTCGGCGCCACGGGGCTGCGCCACTACGGGCCCCGGGGGCAGCGCCGGGAGGACGCGGTGAGCGTGTTCCTGCAGTCCTTCGCGCCGCCGCCGCGCATGCTGGTCTTCGGGGCGATCGACTACGCGGCGGCCGTGGCCCGGATCGGCGCCTTCCTCGGCTACCGGGTCACCGTCTGCGACGCCCGCCCCGTGTTCGCCACGCCCCGCCGCTTCCCGGAGGGTGTCGAGGTGGTCGTGGAGTGGCCGCACCGGTATCTGCAGGGCACGGAGACCGACGAGCGCACGGTGATCTGCGTCCTCACCCACGACCAGAAGTTCGATGTGCCGCTGCTCCTGGAGGCACTGCGCCGGCCGGCCGCCTACATCGGGGCGATGGGCAGTCGCCGCACCCACACGGACCGCAGGGCCCGGCTGGTGGAGGCCGGGCTCACCGGGGACGAGCTGTCCCGGCTGCGCTCACCGGTCGGGCTCGACCTCGGGGCCCGTACGCCCGAGGAGGTGGCGGTGTCGGTGGCCGCCGAGATCGTCGCGCTGCGCTGGGGCGGCACGGGCGCACCGCTGTCCGCGACCGAGGGGGCGGTCCATCCGCCCGTGCCCGCGCTCTGAGCGCCCTCGGCCCGCCCGGGCCCCGCCGGACTGCCGGCCCCCGCCCCTTCCCTGGTCACCCGAGAACCGAACCGCGAGGTGGAAGAGATGGAACTGCGTCACGAGTTCACCGTCCCCGTGCCGGTCGACGACGCCTGGCCGGCGCTCCTCGACATCGAGCGGGTCGCGCCGTGCCTGCCGGGGGCGACCGTCGAGGAGTACGACGGCAGGACGGTGACCGGCTCGGTCAAGGTCAAGGTGGGGCCGGTCACCGTGACCTACCGGGGCACGGCCGTCTTCGAGGAGCGGGACGGGACGGCCCACCGGATGGTGCTGGCCGCCAGCGGCCGGGAGACCAGGGGGCAGGGCACCGCGCGGGCGACCGTCACGGCGACGCTGGACGAGCGGGACGGCGGCACGGCGGTGTCGGTGCTCACCGACCTGACGGTGACCGGGCGGCCGGCGCAGTTCGGCCGCGGGGTGCTGGCGGAGGTCGGCGAGCGGCTCGTCGGCCGGTTCGCCGCCTGCCTGTCCGAACAGCTGACGCGACCGCCCGAGGCGGCGGAAGAGACCGGTGCGGCGAAGGAGACCGGTGGAACAGGAGAGGCCGGTGTGGCCGGAGAGAGCGTCGCGGCCGACGGGTCGGGGGCGGCCGTCGCGGCCGGTGCGCCGCAGGCCGCCCGGCGTGCCGGGGCCCCGCAGGACGAGCCCCTCGACCTGCTGCGCACCGCCGGTCTGCCGGTCGCCAAGCGGGCCGCCGCGGTGCTCGCGGGCGCCGTCGTGCTGGGCCTGCTGATCGCACGGATCCGCGCGCGGCACCGCGCCTGACGCACGGGCCGAAAAATAGGCACAAAAGGTATGTGTGGGTCGTGCGGGTGCGGGTATTCAGCCCCGTAGCACCTCCGAGCGCGGAAGGAGGTCCGTGAAAAGCGCATCTACTCGCAGAGTCCGGGCCGCTTCCACCGACACGAAGCGGTCCGGCCTTCCCGGATCCGGCCCTTCAGCCGCTGACCGGCCGTCAGTTCCCCTTGTGCGTACGCCGATCGCCCCGGTGTGCGAAACACGATCACGGCACGGTCTCGACGGCGTTTGAAAGGCGGGACCGAGGTGGCCACGGGGTTACGATCGGGCAACGCGCACCAAGCCGCCCGTCCGACGGCAAGCGACCCGAAGGGCCACACATCCAGATGCCGGTCAAGGTCAGCGTCATCGTCCCCGTGTACAACCCGGGGATCTACATCGAGGACTGCATCTCCTCGTTGCGACGGCAGTCCCTGCCTCCCGAGGAGTACGAGGCGATCTTCGTCGACGACGGATCCACCGACGGGACGTCCGCACGGCTCGACCGACTGGCCGCCGAGGACCCCCGGATGCGGGTGATCCACCAGGAGAACTCCGGCTGGTCCGGCAAGCCGCGCAACGTCGGGATCGCCGCCGCCCGGGGCGAGTTCGTGATGTTCGTCGACAACGACGACTACCTGGGCGACGAGGCCCTGGAGCGGATGTACGCGTACGGGGTGGCTCACGGCGCGGACGTCGTCGTGGGCAAGATGGCCGGCAAGAACCGCAGCGTGCCGGTGGAGCTGTTCCGCCGCAGCCACCCGCGGGCCACGGTGGAGAACGCTCCGCTGATCGACAGCCTCACCCCGCACAAGATGTTCCGCCGGGCGTTCCTCGACGAGATCGGGCTGCGGTTCCCCGAGGGGCGGCGGCGTCTGGAGGACCACGTCTTCGTCACCGAGGCGTACCTGCGCGCGGCCAACGTGTCCGTCCTCAGCGACTACGTCTGCTACTACCACATCGGGCGTCCCGACGCCTCCAACGCCGGTTTCCAGCGCTTCGACCCGGTGGGCTACTTCGGCAACCTCCGCGAGGCGCTCGACGTGGTCGAGCGCTACACCGAACCCGGTCCGGTGCGGGACCGGCTGTTCCGCCGCTGGCTGCGGGTGGAGATGGTGGAGCGGCTGCGCGCCAGGCGGCTGCTGGGCCTGCCGGACGACTACCGCAGGGAGTTGTTCGGGGAGATCCACAAGGTGGTGGTCGAGCGGTTCGGACCCGGCGTCGCGGCCGGGCTGCAGCCGACGCAGCAGGTCGTCGCCTCGCTGACGGCCGCGGACCGGTACGACGACGTGGTGGCGCTCGCCGAGTGGGAGGCGGGGGTCGTGCCGGCCGCGACGCCCACGAGCGTGGAGTGGGAGGGCGACGCGCTCCGCCTCGGCTTCACCGCCGAATACGTTTCCGGGGGCGCGCCGATGACGTTCCCCGCCGATGCCGAGCGTGTCCCGCTGACCGATACGCCGAAGAACCTGGACGAGGCGGTGGCGTGGATCGGCACGGAGACCGTGGCCCGTTTCGGGCAGGCCACCGCCGACCTGCTGCTGCGTGAACGCGCCAGCTCCGCCCAGTACTTCCAGCCCGTGGAGTTCACCCGGGAGAGCGTCGCGGTCGACGGCGGGGAGCGGGTGCGGCTGGTGCTGCGGGCCACGGCCACGGTCGACCCGGGCACACTGCCGGCCGGCGGGGCCTGGGACGCCCTCGTGCGGCTCAAACTCGGCGGCTGGACCAGGGAGTGCCGTCTGGGCCCGGCCCCGCGTGCCACCCGTCCGGAGCCGTGCGCGGGGGTGCGGGCGGGGCGGGCGGTCCTGCCGTACTGGACGGAGCCGCACGGCAACCTCTCCCTGGACGTCGGGGTGAAGGGCAGACGGCTCGGCCTCGGTCGGGTGCGGCGGCCGGACGTCTCGGTGTCCGGGGCGCGCCTGCGCGCCGGGATTCCGCTGCACGCGGCGGACGGCACCCCGGTGCGCCTCCGGTTCACCTCCGCGGGCCGGACCCTGTACGCGCCGGGCGCGCTGACGACCGGGCCGCGGCGGCCGGGGTCGCTGCTGGAGGCGACGCTGCCCTCGGGCCTCCCCCGCGGTGTCTGGCGGGTGGCGCTCTGCCTGGACCCGGAGGCCGCCGAACCGCGGTTCGACGGGCTGCCGTTCGCGCTGCGCGCCGGCCGGGGCGGGGTGCTGGTGGTGCAGGTCCCGCGCCCCGGTGCCGTGGAGAAGCTGCTGCGCAGGGCGCGGCGGGTGCTGGGCGTCGCCCGTACGAGGGTGGCGCCGCTGATCAAGCGGAGGCGGTGACCGGTGCGCGCACTGGACCTGGAGGGCGTCTGGCTCCTGGAGCCCAAGGTGTTCCCGGACGACCGGGGCAGTTTCCACGAGTGGTTCCGCGGTGAGGAGTTCCGCGAGGCGACGGGGTACGACCTGGCCCTGGCGCAGGCCAACTGCTCGGTGTCGCGCCGCGGCGTGCTGCGCGGGGTGCACTTCGCGGACGTGCCGCCCGGCCAGGCCAAGTACGTGACCTGTGTGCGCGGCGCGGTGCTCGACGTGGTGGTGGACCTGCGGGTGGGCTCACCGGCGTACGGGAGCTGGGAGGCCGTGCGGCTGGACGACGACAGCCGGCACGCGGTGTTCCTCGCCGAGGGGCTGGGGCACGCCTTCATGGCGCTCACCGACGACGCGACGGTGATGTACCTGTGCTCGACGGGGTACGCGCCGGGCCGCGAACACGGGGTGCACCCGCTGGACCCGGCCCTGGGCATCGAGTGGCCGCGGGGCATCGCCCCCGTGCTGTCGCGGAAGGACGAGCAGGCTCCGACACTGGCCGAGGCGGAGCGCCTCGGCCTGCTGCCGTCGTACGAGGCCTGCCGCGCACGCTACGAGGAGCTGCGCGGCAGGAAGCTCAGCGGCTGACGCCGACCTGGCCGAGCGCGCGGCGCAGGGGCTCCCAG
>NZ_LIRG01000147.1 GCF_001419695.1 Streptomyces prasinopilosus | reverse complement strand
GCGGACTACCCGCACCGCCGCCCACGGCCCGGCGGTGCGGGTAGTCCGCGGTCAGTTCCCGGCGCAGCAGCGCGTCACAGGTGTACTCGCACTCCTGGACGAACACCAGGTCCGGCTCCAGCCGGCGCACGGCGTCGACCAGCCCGGGGGTGGCCCGGCCGAACTCGACGTTGGACGTCATCACCCGGAACTCGGCGACGGGCGGCCCGGCGGGCGCGCCGGTCCTCCCGTACGGCTCGATGAACCAGGCCAGCAGCCCGAGCAGGACGACGCCCCACACCGCGCCGGTCCACCACCGGGCGAGCAGGGTGAACAGCAGCCCGAGGGCGGTCGGCACGAGGAGCCAGGGCAGGAACGCGAGGAGCTGGGGCACGGGGGTGACCGCGTCGGTGCCGACGGCCCGGCAGCCGACGATCACGCTCACCCCGGCGAAGAGCAGTGCCGCCGGCCGGCCGCCGAACCGCCGCCTTCCGCCGCGGCCTCCGGTCCCCTCCCCGGTGTCCGCCCGCTCGGCCGTCCCGGCAGTGGCAGTGTTCAACGTCCGGCCTTCCGCTCACGGTCATCGATCCGTGGAGATTTTCCCTCAAGGACGAGGACCGGCGACGGGAGGTTGCGGTGATCCGTTCCACACCCCGTCACGGGCCGGTGATGGCGCCCCGTCGCGGGCCGGTGGCGCCGCCCCGTCGACAGGTCGGGGCTTCGTCCGCCCCGTCCACCCCCGCCGCGGCCTCCGCCGTCCCCGCGAACGCCGTGCCGCGGGCCCGCCCCCGCGCTCGCGGAGGCCGGTCAGCAGGCAGGCGAGGGCCACCGCCAGCCCCAGGGCGAGCAGCGTCCAGGACGCGGTGCGCAGCGTGGCGGTGAGGGCGTCGTAGACCACGCCCGCCGCGGGGCGGTGGACCGGTTCGGGCACGTCGGCCAGGGTGAGCCGGCGGCCGACCGCGACGGCGGCGGCGAGCAGGCCGCCGCCCAGGGCGATGCCGAGCCCGGTCGCGGTGAGCGCGCGGCGGCGGTGGACGGCGACGGCGATCCCGGTGACGGCCAGGGCGACGGCCGCGAGGGGCAGCCAGAGGGCCGCGGCGTCCAGCAGCCGGTACCCCGCGCGGAGCCCGGCCGTCTCCCCGGCCGGCACCACCGCGACCCGGGTGTGCTCGACCGGGATGCGGTCGGCGAACGGCATGCGGTCGGCGACGAGCCGCCGCTTCACCTCGGCGGTGACGGGCGCGAGGTCGACGGTGACCGGGCCGGGGCCCGCCCGGCCGTCGCGCAGGGCGTGCAGGACCGCGTCGTGGACGGCCCGGTTCCCGGTCTCCCACACGGGGCCGAACGCCTCGGTGCGGGTGAAGGAGCGGACCGCGTCCCGTACGAACGGCCCGAACAGGTCACGCGCCGGGCCCGCCTCCAGTTCCTCCACGACCCCGTCCCCGACGGCGTCGGCGACCGCGTCGCGCACGGCGGGATCGGCGGACAGCGGTGCCACGGAGTCGACGTACCGCCCGGTGTCGGCCAGCCCGTGCACCACCCAGGCCGCGAACGCGCCGCAGGGCACGAGCAGGCACGTCAGGGCGACGAGCGCCGCCGACAGGGTGGTGCGCAGGCGTGCGGACGTCCGCACGCGGCGGGGCGGTCCCGGTGGTTCCGGCGGTACGGGGCGGGGCGGCACTCCTCCAGCCAAGGCGCGGGGGGACGTGCACGCGAGCGCGGGGCGGGCATCCGGAGTAGCCGAGGAGCCCGGAGCGGGTGAGGAGTCCGGAGGGGACCAGGAGTCCGGAGGGACCCGGGCGTCCGCGGACCTCGGGGTCCGCGCCCGTCGGCCCGCCGGTCTGGCAGCCCGTGGGCCCGCCGGTCCGGAGGGCCGGTCGGTCCGGCCGCCCGGCCGGTCGGTCCGGCCGCCCGGCCGGGCGGCC
>NZ_LIRG01000146.1 GCF_001419695.1 Streptomyces prasinopilosus | reverse complement strand
CCGCGCGCCTCGTGGACCCCGTGCGTACCGTGCCGCCCCACCCGTGCCCGCGGGTTCTCGCTCTCGGCGTACCCGGCCCCGTCCGGGAACTTCGCCGGTGCTCCGCACGCTTGCATACAGTGGCAGGACCGGCACAAACGGCGGACGCGACGACCGCCTCCGCGATCGAAGGGACGTACATGCCCATGGGTCACACGGCCACCGCCCAGGCAGGCTCCGGAGGCCTGACAGCGACCGAGCACCGGCTGTCCAACGGCCTGCGCGTGGTGCTCTCCGAGGACCACCTGACCCCCGTCGCGGCGGTGTGCCTCTGGTACGACGTCGGCTCGCGTCACGAAGTCAAGGGACGCACCGGCCTGGCTCACCTCTTCGAGCACCTGATGTTCCAGGGGTCCGGCCAGGTGAAGGGCAACGGCCACTTCGAACTGGTCCAGGGCGCCGGAGGCTCGCTCAACGGCACCACCAGCTTCGAGCGGACCAACTACTTCGAGACCATGCCGGCCCACCAGCTGGAACTCGCCCTCTGGCTCGAGGCCGACCGCATGGGCTCCCTGCTGGCCGCCCTGGACGAGGAGTCCATGGAGAACCAGCGGGACGTCGTCAAGAACGAGCGCCGGCAGCGCTACGACAACGTCCCCTACGGCACGGCCTTCGAGAAGCTGACCGCCCTCTCCTACCCGGAGGGCCACCCGTACCACCACACGCCCATCGGCTCGATGGCGGACCTGGACGCGGCCACCCTGGAGGACGCCCGCGCCTTCTTCCGCACGTACTACGCGCCGAACAACGCCGTGCTCTCCGTCGTCGGTGACATCGACCCGGAGCAGACGCTCGCCTGGATCGAGAAGTACTTCGGCTCCATCCCGTCCCACGACGGCAAGCCCGAGCCCCGTGACGGCTCGCTGCCCGAGATCATCGGGGAGGAGCTGCGCGAGCTCGTCGAGGAGGAGGTCCCCGCGCGTGCGCTGATGGCCGCCTACCGGCTGCCCGAGGACGGCACCCGCGCGAGCGACGCGGCGGACCTGGCGCTCACCGTCCTCGGCGGCGGCGAGTCCTCGCGGCTCTACAACCGGCTGGTGCGACGGGACCGCACGGCCGTGGCGGCCGGGTTCGGCCTGCTGCGGCTGTCCGGGGCACCCTCCCTGGGCTGGCTGGACGTGAAGGCGTCCGGTGACGTGGAGGTGCCCGTCATCGAGGCCGCGATCGACGAGGAGCTCGCCCGGTTCGCCGAGGAGGGACCCACCGCCGAGGAGATGGAGCGCGCCCAGGCGCAGCTGGAGCGCGAGTGGCTGGACCGGCTCAGCACCGTCGCCGGTCGGGCCGACGAGCTGTGCCGGTACGCCGTCCTGTTCGGCGACCCGCAGCTCGCCCTCGGCGCCGTCGGCCGCATCCTCGACGTGACCGCCGAGGACGTCCGGGAGATCGCCAGGGCCCGCCTGCGTCCCGACAACCGCGCGGTGCTCGTCTACGAGCCGGTCGCCGCCGGAGCCGGGGAGTCCGAAGAAGCCGCGGCGGCCGGCACCGAAGAGGCCGCGGCCGCAGGCACCGACGAGAACGAGGAGACGGCGAAGTGACCGAGCTCGCCACGATGGACTTCCACCCCCGGCCGCAGGCGGGCGAGGCCCGTCCCTGGGCCTTCCCGGCCCCCGAGCGCACCACCCTCGGCAACGGCCTGACGGTGCTGCGCTGCCACCGCCCCGGCCAGCAGATCGTCGCCGTCGAGGTGCTGCTCGACGCACCCCTGGAGGCCGAGCCGGCCGGACTCGACGGTGTCGCCACGATCACCGCCCGGGCGTTCTCCGAGGGCACCGACAAGCACTCCGCCGAGGACTTCGCCGCCGAACTGGAGCGCTGCGGCGCCACCCTGGACGCCTACGCCGACCACCCCGGCATCCGCCTGAGCCTCGAGGTGCCCGCCTCACGGCTCGCCAAGGGGCTCGGGCTGCTCGCCGACGCCCTCAGGGCGCCCGCCTTCGCCGACGGCGAGATCGAGCGCCTCGTCCGCAACCGGCTCGACGAGATCCCGCACGAGCTGGCCAACCCCTCCCGCCGCGCCGCCAAGGAACTCTCCAAGGAGCTGTTCCCGGCGACGTCGCGCATGTCCCGCCCGCGCCAGGGCACCGAGGAGACGGTCGCGGCCATCGACGCGGCGGCCGTACGCGCCTTCTACGAGAAGCACGTCCGCCCCGCGACCGCCACCGCGGTCGTCGTCGGCGACCTCACCGGCACCGACCTGGACGGGCTGCTCGGCGACACCCTCGGCGCCTGGACCGGATCGACCGCCCGGCCGCGCCCCGTTCCGCCGGTCGCCGCCGACGACACCGGCCGGGTCGTGATCGTGGACCGCCCCGGAGCCGTACAGACGCAGCTGCTCATCGGCCGCGTCGGGGCGGACCGGCACGACCGCGTGTGGGCCGCGCAGGTGCTCGGCACCTACTGCCTCGGCGGCACCCTCACCTCCCGGCTGGACCGCGTCCTGCGCGAGGAGAAGGGCTACACCTACGGCGTACGGGCGTTCGGCCAGGTCCTGAGGTCCGCCCCGGACGGCACCGGCGCGTCGCTGCTCGCCATCAGCGGCTCCGTCGACACCCCGAACACCGGACCCGCCCTGCAGGACCTGTGGACGGTGCTGCGCACCCTCGCCGCGGAGGGCCTCACCGACGCCGAACGCGACGTCGCCGTGCAGAACCTGGTGGGTGTGGCGCCGCTCAAGTACGAGACCGCCGCGGCCGTCGCCGGCACCCTGGCCGACCAGGTGGAACAGCACCTGCCCGACGACTACCAGGCCGAGCTGTACCGGCGGCTCGCCGCCACCGGCACCGTGGAGGCGACCGCGGCGGTGGTGAACGCCTTCCCGGTGGACCGTCTCGTGACCGTCCTGGTCGGCGACGCGGCGAAGATCAAGGAGCCCGTCGAGGCGCTCGGCATCGGCGAAGTCACCGTGGTGTCCGCCGAGTAGACGGACCGTCGGCGGCCGGGAGGCCGCCGGGAGGCGGTCCGCGGAGCCCCGTGGGCGCCCCGGCGCGGTGCACCCGCGCGCGGCCCTGGTGACGTGAAGGTCACCAGGGCCCGCTTATGCCCGAATTGGGACGGGAGATGCCCGTCTGGCCTGTGGGATGCGCTACAAAAACCGGGATCCGCTTGGGAATCGAAACGCGTCCCGTTTAGCTTCATGCGGTCTGTTCGTAGGGCAGTGCGCCGCAGCCGCGGCACCGGACAGTCATCGCCGAGTCCCCGTACGGCGCGAGCCAGGGGAGCCGGGGACCCAACCGTCCCTGGGGTGAATCGGACGCCCGCGCGTGCCGCGAGGGGGCCCGTAGGAGACCTTCCTGCTCCGAACCCGTCAGCTAACCCGGTAGGCGAGAGGGAAGGAAAGGACCACCCTGTACATGGCGTTCACCCGCGCCCCCGGGAAGCACCGCCGTCCCGGTCGCGTGCACCGCGGCACCGCCAAGGCGGCGGGCGTCGCGGCCCTCACCACCACCGGTGTCATCGGCTCCTTCGCGGCTCCGGCGCTCGCCGCCGAACCCGCCGCGGAGCAGAC
The DNA here is from genome assembly GCF_001419695.1 of Streptomyces prasinopilosus. GTDB lineage: Bacteria > Actinomycetota > Actinomycetes > Streptomycetales > Streptomycetaceae > Streptomyces > Streptomyces prasinopilosus. Next base: position 4,076 of record NZ_LIRG01000146.1, on the reverse strand, counting down.
CGGCCTCACCCCCGTGATCACCCTGGGCGACGAGGCCGCCGCCCAGGTCGACGCCCAGGCGGCCGCCCAGCACGAGGCCGCCCGCGAGGCGGCCCAGGCCGCCGCCCGCGAAGCCGCCGAGAAGGCCGCGCGCAAGAAGGCGGCCGAGGAGGCGGAGAGGGTCCGCGAAGCCGAGGAGCGCGCCGCGCGGGAGGCCGAGCGCAAGCGCCTGAACACCTTCGTGTCCCCTATCGCGGGCTCCTACGTCTCGACCGGTTACCTGTCCGGCGGCGCCGTCTGGTCCTCCGGCACGCACACGGGCGTCGACTTCCACGCCGCGAGCGGCACCCCCGTGCTCTCGGTCGGCATGGGCACCGTCGTCGAGGCCGGCTGGGGCGGCGCCTACGGCAACCAGGTCGTGATCAAGATGCACGACGGGACGTACACCCAGTACGGCCACCTGTCGTCCGTCGGCGTCTCGGTGGGCCAGCAGGTCACCCCGGGGCAGCAGATCGGCGTCTCCGGCGCCACCGGCAACGTCACCGGCGCGCATCTGCACTTCGAGGCCCGCACCACCGCCGAGTACGGCTCCGACATCGACCCCGTCGCGTACCTCCGCGCGCACGGCGCGAACCTCTGACCGGGCACGCGCCCCCGCCCTCCGCACGCGCCCTCCGCACGCGCCTCCACGTCCGTGTGATCCCCGGCGTCACGGGGGTCCGCTTTCCGCGGTACGGCCCCGGCCCCTCTTCGGGCCGGGGCTTTCTGCCTTTCCGGCGGGCAGTCCGTTGTCCAAAAAACGGACGTGATTCCCGGCGCACCGTCGGAAATTCCCGCGCGTTGCAATAGAGTCACGGAACAGGCGTCGCCCGTTGACGTGGTGCGGGAATTAATTCGGAGGTCGGTCATGCGCATTCCGGCGCACTCGGTGTGCACGGCGATCCGGGACGACATCGTCTCGGGTGTCTACGAGCGTGGCGGCCGGCTCACCGAGGAACTCCTCGCCCGCCGCTACGGCGTCTCCCGCGTCCCCGTCCGGGAGGCCCTGCGCACCCTGGAGGCCGAGGGCTTCGTGGTGACCCGGCGGCACGCGGGCGCGTGCGTCGCGGAACCCACCGAGCGGGAGGCCGCCGACCTGCTGGAGATGCGGCTGCTGCTGGAGCCGCTCGGGGCCTCCCGTGCCGCGCAGCGCCGCACCGAGGCCCACCTGAAGGTGCTGCGCGGCCTGGTCCGGCTGGGCCAGGAGCGGGCCCGCCGGGGCCACAGCGACGACCTGCGCTCCCTGGGCGGCTGGTTCCACGAGACGCTCGCCCAGGCGTCCGGCAGCCCGACGCTGACGTCGACGCTGAGCCGGCTCCGGCACATGATCGGCTGGATGTACGAGGTGCGGGGGACGAGGGACCCGGTGGAGTGCTGGGCGGAGCACGGCGCGCTCGTGGACGCCGTGGTGCGCGGGGACGCCGAGCGCGCGCGTGCGGTCATGGCGCTGCACACCGAGCGCGCCGCCGCCGCCCACCGGCTGCGCTTCGCCCCCGGAACCGCCGGGGCCGCCGGGGCCGGGCGCGCGGACCGGGCGGCCCGCGCGGAGGGTGTGAGGAACGCGCAACATCCCGTAAACACACCGAGCCTGCGCTCTTAACACGGGTGCCGTACACAAAAGGGAGCGCTATTGCAGGGCATTTATTTCCTGCTGTGCGGAAACGGGGAAAGAGAAAGGCCTGCCCGGTGATCCGGGCAGGCCTTTCAATGGTGCGTTCCGACGCCGGTGGATCGCGGAGTGCCGTGACCGTGCGGGAAGTGACACGGACGGCGTGCCACCGGATCCGCGAGGGCGTCACCGGTTCGGGCGCGAGGAATCAGACGGTCTCGGGGAGTTCCTCGAGACCCTCGGAGACCAGCTTCGCCAGCCGGTCGAGGGCGGCGTCGGCCCCCTCGGCGTCGGAGGCGAGGACGACCTCCTCGCCACCCTGGGCCCCCAGGCCCAGAACGGCCAGCATGGAGGCCGCGTTGACGGGGTTGCCACCGGCCTTGGCGATCGTCACCGGTACGCCGGTGGCCGTGGCGGATCGGACGAAGATGGAAGCGGGGCGGGCGTGGAGGCCCTCGGCCCAGCCGACGTTGACGCGGCGCTCAGCCATGTGGTGCTGCCCTTCGGAGTTCAAGTTGTCTAGACCAGTTTCCCATAGTGCGAGGCGTGCCGGGGACGGCACCGGGAACGGCGTCCACCGACGCTCCCGGCGGCACCGGACCGCGGCCCCGGTCCGGTGCGTGCCCCCGCGGGCCGCCTCGCACCGTCACCGTACGCGAGCCGTACGCTGGGGCCCATGCAGACCTCCGCGGACCGGCATGAGTACCCCGCCCACTGGGAGGCCGACGTGGTGCTGCGCGACGGTGGCACCGCGCGCGTGCGGCCCATCACCGTCGACGACGCCGAGCGTCTGGTCAGCTTCTACGAGCAGGTGTCGGACGAGTCGAAGTACTACCGCTTCTTCGCGCCCTACCCCCGCCTGTCCGCCAAGGACGTGCACCGCTTCACCCACCACGACTTCGTGGACCGGGTGGGACTCGCGGCCACCGTGGGCGGCGAGTTCATCGCCACCGTGCGCTACGACCGGATCGGCCCCGACGGGACGCCCGCGTCGGCACCGGCCGACGAGGCCGAGGTCGCCTTCCTCGTGCAGGACGCCCACCAGGGCCGGGGCATCGCCTCCGCCCTGCTCGAGCACATCGCCGCCGTCGCCCGGGAGCGCGGCATCCGCCGGTTCGCCGCCGAGGTGCTGCCCGCCAACAGCAAGATGATCAAGGTGTTCACGGACGCCGGGTACACCCAGAAGCGCAGTTTCGAGGACGGCGTCGTCCGCCTCGAGTTCGGCCTCGAACCCACCGACCGCTCCCTGGCCGTGCAGCAGGCGCGCGAGCAGCGCGCCGAGGCCCGCTCGGTGCAGCGGCTGCTCGCCCCGGGCTCGGTCGCCGTCATAGGCGCCGGCCGCACGCCCGGTGGCGTGGGCCGCAGCCTCCTCGACAACATCCGGGACGCCGGGTTCACCGGCCGCCTGTACGCCGTGAACAAGGCCCTCCCGCCGGACGGGGGGGAACTCGACGGAGCCGCCGGGGTGCCCGCCCACCGCTCGGTGCGGGACATCGACGGCCCCGTCGACCTCGCGGTCGTCGCGGTGCCCGCCGACGACGTCCCCGAGGCCGTGGCCGAATGCGGCGAACACGGGGTGCAGGGGCTCGTCGTCGTGTCCGCCGGGTACGCGGAGGCGGGCCCCGACGGCCGCGAGCGCCAGCGCGCCCTCGTCCGCCAGGCCCGCTCGTACGGCATGCGGATCATCGGGCCGAACGCGTTCGGCGTCATCAACACCTCCCCGGACGTACGGCTGAACGCCTCGCTCGCGCCGCAGATGCCGCGTCCCGGCCGCATCGGCCTGTTCGCCCAGTCCGGAGCCATCGGCATCGCCCTGCTGTCCCGGCTGCACCGGCGCGGCGGCGGGGTCACCGGCGTCACGGGCGTGTCCACCTTCGTGTCCTCCGGCAACCGGGCCGACGTCTCCGGCAACGACGTCATGCAGTACTGGTACGACGACCCGGACACCGACGTCGCCCTGATGTACCTGGAGTCCATCGGCAACCCCCGCAAGTTCACCCGCCTCGCCCGCCGCACCGCGGCGGTGAAGCCCCTGGTCGTGGTCCAGGGAGCCCGGCACGGCTCCGGGCCCCGCGGGCACGCCGTGCGCGCGACGCGCCTGCCCCACGCCACCGTCTCCGCGCTGCTGCGCCAGGCCGGGGTGATCCGGGTGGACACCATCACGGAACTGGTCGACGCGGGCCTGCTGCTCGCCCGCCAGCCGCTGCCCTCCGGGCCCCGGGTGGCGATCCTGGGCAACTCCGAGTCCCTGGGGCTGCTCACCTACGACGCCTGCCTCGCCGAGGGGCTGCGCCCGCACCGCCCGCTGGACCTCACCACCGGGGCGTCCGCGGCGGACTTCCACGCGGCGCTGTCCCGGGCCCTGGCCGACGACACCTGCGACGCCGTGGTGGTGACCGCGATCCCGGCCCTGGGGGAGCCGCCCACCGACGACGCGGCGCTCGCCGGG
>NZ_LIRG01000145.1 GCF_001419695.1 Streptomyces prasinopilosus | reverse complement strand
GCCGGTGCCGGCGCCGGGTGGGGGCTAGGAGGACGCTCCGGAGAGGTCCGCGAGGGCGGCGACCGCCTGCTCGGTGATCTCCTCGGGGCTGCCCGAGACCTCCACGGCGACCCCGGGCTCGTCCGTCTCCAGCGGCTGGAGCGTGGCGAACTGGGAGTCGAGCAGGGCCGTGGGCATGAAGTGCCCCTCGCGGTGCGACATCCGGTCCTCGATCAGCGCGCGGTCACCCGTGAGGTGCACGAAGACCACGTCGGGCGCGGCGGCCCGCAGCCGGTCGCGGTACGACCGCTTCAGGGCCGAGGAACTGACCACCCCGCCGAGTCCGGCACGCCCGTGCGCCCATTCGCCGATGGCGTCCAGCCAGGGCCAGCGGTCCTCGTCGTCGAGCGGGGTGCCCGCCGACATCTTGGCGATGTTGGCCGGCGGGTGGAAGTCGTCGCCCTCGGCGTACGGGACGCCGTACCGGGCCGCGAGCAGGGGACCGATGGTGGTCTTGCCGGTGCCCGCGACGCCCATGACCACTACGACGTGGGGGGTGTTCATCGCTGCCTCACTGTCTGCTGTCGTCGTCGACAACCTGATGTCGAGGCAACTGAAACCTAAAGGTAAGACAAATACAAGACTGTGTGACCAATAAGTCTGACCTTTGGTTCCGGTGATCCGCCCCGTACGCTGAGTGCATGAGCATCACGGGCCGGGGGCTGCACGGCCACGTACTGGACACCCTCGGCCCCGAGATCACGGCGGGCGCGTACCCGCCCGGCAGCGTCCTGCGCACCGACGAACTCGCCCAGCGGTTCGACGTGTCGCGCTCCGTGATGCGCGAGGCGGTGCGCGTCCTGGAGTCCATGCACCTCGTGGAGTCCCGGCGCCGGGTGGGCGTCACGGTCCGCCCCGCCTGCGACTGGAACGTGTACGACCCCCAGGTCATCCGCTGGCGGCTGGCCGGCGCGGACCGCCCCCGCCAGCTGCGCTCGCTCACGGTGCTGCGCTCGGCCGTCGAACCGGTCGCGGCGGGCCTCGCCGCCCGCAACGCCACCGCCGAGCAGTGCGCCGAACTCACCGAGTGCGCCCTCGGCATGGTCGCCAACTCGCGCGGCGGGCAGCTGGAGGGGTACCTCTTCCACGACGTGGCCTTCCACCGCGTGATCCTCACCGCGTCCGGCAATGACATGTTCGCCCGCCTCGGCGACGTCGTCGCCGAGGTCCTGACCGGCCGCACCCATCACGACGTGATGTTCGACGACCCCGACCCGGCCGCGGTCACCCTGCACGTCCAGGTCGCCGAAGCGGTCCGCGAACGCGACGCCGCCCGCGCGGAGGAACTGACCCGCCAGATCACCGTGGGCGCCCTCCAGGAACTGGACATCCTGGCGCCGTAGGCCGCCTACTGCGGGAATTCCCCGTCGACGTACACCCAGGCCCCGTCCACCCGCTCGAAGCAGCTCCGCTCGTGCAGCGAGCCGCCCCGGTAGGACGCCCGGAAGGCCACCGTCCCGGTGGAGTGGAAGGCGGACCCGCCGGCCGTCTCCAGGATCTCCAGCCCGGTCCACCGCGTCCCGGGATCGAGGTCGACCCGTTCCGGCCGCGTCCGCGGGTGCCACGTGCGCAGCAGGTAACCGGCGTCCAGCCGCACGAAGGCGCAGTACCGCGACCGCATCAGCCGCTCGGCGGTCGGCGCGGCGGCCGCCCCGGCGTGGAAGCGGCCGCAGCACGCCCCGTAGGCCTCGGGGAGCCCGCAGGGGCAGGGGCGGTCGGCCATGGTCTTCCTCCGGGACGGGGGCGTGGCAACGCGCGAGGGCCGCGACCTGGTGGTCGCGGCCCTCGCGTTCATGTGTCCGAGGGGGGACTTGAACCCCCACGCCCGTTAAAGGGCACTAGCACCTCAAGCTAGCGCGTCTGCCATTCCGCCACCCGGACAAGGTGTCTGACGCGCGGGTTTCCCCCGCGGCGACGACGTAAACATTACCAGGCTTTCCGGGGTGTCCGATCACCCGCCGACGGGCGTGCGGCCCGGCCGCGTCCGGGTGCGGCCGCCCCCGGGCCCGGTCGTGCTCCCACCCGGCTTCGGTCCGGTTCCCGCCCGGCTTCGGTCCGGCCCCCGCCCGGGTCGCGCTCTCGGTCCCGGCGTGGACGCGGTGCGACGGGCCGGGTCCCGTCTTGGGGCGGGGCCGCTCAAGGGAGAGGATGAGGGAAGAGCCACGAGCAGTGACAGCGTGCGGCGAACAGTGCGCAGGCAACAGTGCGCAGCGACAGCGGGAGGAACCACGTGAGCGCGACGGACACGGCCAAGGGCGTCACCGGCGAGGACGAGGTCGTGGACCTCTGCCGCGACCTGATCCGGATCGACACCAGCAACTACGGCGACCACTCGGGACCCGGCGAGCGCAAGGCGGCCGAGTACATCGCCGAGAAGCTCGCCGAGGTGGGGCTCGAACCGCAGATCTTCGAGTCGCACAAGGGCCGCGCCTCCACCGTGGCCCGCATCGAGGGGGAGGACCCCTCCCGGCCGGCCCTGCTGATCCACGGCCACACCGACGTCGTACCGGCCAACGCCGACGACTGGACCCACCACCCCTTCTCCGGCGAGATCGCCGACGGCTGCGTGTGGGGGCGCGGCGCCGTCGACATGAAGGACATGGACGCGATGACCCTGGCGGTCGTCCGCGACCGCCTGCGCAGCGGACGCAAGCCCCCGCGCGACGTCGTCCTCGCCTTCCTCGCCGACGAGGAGGCCGGCGGCACGTACGGCGCCAAGCACCTGGTCCGCGAGCACCCCGAGCTGTTCGAGGGCGTCACCGAGGCGATCGGCGAGGTCGGCGGCTTCTCCTTCACCGTGAACGAGAAGCTGCGCCTCTACCTCGTCGAGACCGCCGAGAAGGGCATGCACTGGATGCGGCTCACCGTCGACGGCACGGCCGGCCACGGCTCGATGACCAACGACGACAACGCGATCACCGAACTCTCCGAGGCGGTCGCCCGGCTCGGCCGCCACACGTGGCCGGTACGGGTCACCAAGACCGTACGGGCCTTCCTGGACGAGCTCTCCGACGCCCTCGGCACCGAGCTCGACCCGGAGAACATGGACGAGACCCTCGCCAAGCTCGGCGGTATCGCCCGCATGATCGGCACCACGCTGCGCAACTCGGCGGCGCCCACCATGCTCGGCGCCGGCTACAAGGTCAACGTCATCCCGGGCCAGGCCACCGCGCACGTCGACGGCCGCTTCCTGCCCGGGTACGAGGAGGAGTTCCTGGCCGACCTCGACCGGATCCTCGGCCCGCGGGTGAAGCGCGAGGACGTGCACGCGGACAAGGCGCTGGAGACCGGCTTCGACGGTCGGCTCGTCGACGCCATGCAGCTGGCGCTCGGTGCCGAGGACCCGATCGCGCGGGCGGTGCCGTACATGCTCTCCGGCGGCACGGACGCCAAGTCCTTCGACGACCTCGGCATCCGCTGCTTCGGCTTCGCCCCGCTGAAGCTGCCGCCGGAGCTGGACTTCGCCGGCATGTTCCACGGGGTCGACGAGCGGGTGCCGGTGGACGGCCTGAAGTTCGGTGTGCGGGTGCTCGACCGGTTCCTGGACGCGTCCTGAACGGCCCGTCCATATTAGTGCAGACGTGCGGAGTTGACCGGGAAGAGTGAATCCGACGATAAGCTCGTAGCCTCATTACTCCCTCCTCGTTACCCGTGATGTGATCCGCGGATTCGGATCGCCTTACCAATGAGGAGGAACAATGCTGAAGAAGGTCGTCGCCGTCGCCGCCGCCACCGGTGGACTGGTTCTCGCGGGTGCGGGCATGGCCGCCGCCGATTCCGGTGCCCAGGGTGCCGCCCTGAACTCCCCGGGTGTCGCCTCGGGCAACGTCGTCCAGGTTCCGGTGCACGTCCCGGTGAACGCCTGCGGCAACACGGTCTCCGTGATCGGGCTGCTGAACCCCGCGTTCGGCAACGCCTGCGTCAACCAGTGACGTTGTGCCACGCCCCTTAGGGCACGCCCTTTCAGGGCTCGAGCCGGTCGGCCCCGGAGCGCGTGCCGTGCGCTCCGGGGCCGACCGGTTTTCCCGTACGCCCCGAACACCGGGAGGGGAATCCGTGGATCCCGCGGAGCCCGAGAGGGCTGAGGAATCCCGGGATTCCACGGATTCCACGGACTCCACGGATTCCACGGACTCCACGGAGTCCCGGGAATCCGTGGAAAACCTCCCCGGTACCTGCTCGAAGACAGGGAATCATCACATGCGACAGGTCACCCGCAAGGGCCTGATGACCGTGGCGGCCGCGTCCGGCGTGATCGCCGCCGCGGGCGGGGTCGCGCACGCCGACTCCGGCGCACAGGGCGCGGCCCACGGGTCGCCCGGCGTGCTCTCCGGGAACTCGGTGCACGCGCCGGTGCACGCGCCGGTCAACGTCTGCGGCAACACGGTCGCCGCCCTCGGCGTCCTCAACCCGTCCGCGGGCAACTCCTGCGCCCACCACGGCGGCTCCCCGTCGGGCGGTCACGGTGGCGCGCGGGCCGACGGGGACACCACCGGCTCGCCCGGTGTGGCGTCCGGCAACCGCGTCGAGGTGCCGGTCCACGTTCCGGTGAACGTCTGCGGCAACAGCGTCGACGTCGTCGGCCTCGGCAATGCCGCTCAGGGCAATGACTGCGCGAGCGGCGGACCCGGCGACCGGGAGACGCCCGATGCGCCCGGCGAGCCGGGTGAAGCCGAGCCGGGCACGCCGCCCACCCCGGACGAGGCCGCCCCCGGCGGCTCCGCGCCCGACGACGAGCCGGTCACCCGCACCGCCCCCCGGCCCCGAGACGACGTGGAACTCGCCGCCACCGGCAGCGAGCTGCCGGTCGGTCTCGTCCTGCCGGCCGGCGCGGGCGCGCTGC